>JBBTCX010000167.1:0-16507 GCA_038043045.1 Planctomycetota bacterium
CCGTGGTCATTGATTGCACCATCGGCTTTTCCATCGACGTATCCGCACAGACCAACCGTTGGGGCGACCTCGACGACAGCGGCCAAGTTAACCTTGAAGACTTGATCATTCTCCTTCTGGGTTACGCGGGCGACTATCCGGTTGTTCCGCTCCTGGCGGTCGATCTTCTGCCCTGTGAGGGGAACGGGTTCATAGACTTGGACGACCTGCTTGCGATTCTCGAAGCCTTCGCGGGCGAAGCCTACTCCGTTTTCTGCCCCGTTCCCTGCCCGTGATCGCGGGACTATGGATGGCCGCCGAATACGGCGAAGAGATGCCCCTTTTGCCTATTTACATCTGGACTTTTGCACCGGACCGCTAGGGTCCAGAGTGTATCGTCGCCCCATATTCCAGAACCCTTGAACCCGCTCTGAAAACCGTGCGGGTTTCTTTATCATCGTGCACGAATCATTTCACAGGGTCCAATCATTTTGGTGGACGGCCTGTACCGCGGCGGATATACAAGCGTGCAATGTGCGCTGTTGAAATGGCATCGATCGAAGGGCTCTTGGACGGACTCAATCCACCTCAACAAGAGGCGGTCAGTCACACCGACGGCCCACTCCTTGTCCTGGCCGGTCCCGGCAGCGGAAAAACCCGGGTCATTACCCGGCGCGCCGCATTCCTCGCTCGAACCGTCACTTCGCCTCGACACGTTCTGGCGATCACCTTTACCAACAAAGCCGCAAAAGAAATGCAACAGCGTATCGCTGAATTGGATGTCGGCGGCGGCATGACCGTCTGCACGTTCCACTCCCTGGGCGTTAGGCTCTTGCGACATTACTGGCAATAAGCTCGGATTCCAAAAAACTTCACCATCTTCGACCAAGACGACCGGCGGAAACTCCTGAAAAAAGCGGTGGAAAAATGCGATCTCCCCGATTCCAACTGGTCCCCTGCGCGTGTTGAACCGGTTATCAGCCGCGCCAAAAATGCCATGCAAACCGCCGAGATGTTCGCGGCCGCTGAAGTCGATTGGGCCCACAAAACCGTGGCCAGAATCTATCGAGCCTATGAGGCGTTGCTGGCGGAACAAGGCGGTCTCGACTTCGACGATCTGCTCATGCGACCGGCGATGCTACTGTCAGGCCATGACACCATTCGAGATGAACTCGAAGACCGCTTTCGCTACGTGTTGATCGATGAATATCAGGACACCAACTCCGCCCAATATCTCCTCGCCCGCTTGCTGACTCGCGACCAAGCCAACCTTTGCGCAACGGGCGACCCCGATCAATCCATCTACGGCTGGCGCGGCGCCAACATCGAAAACATTCTCTCCTTCGAACGCGACTATCCGTCCGCCAAAGTCGTTCGATTGGAGCAAAACTATCGCTCCACCAAGCGAATCCTCGCCGCTGCCGACGCCCTGATTTCCGGCAACCAAAAACGCAAAGCCAAAAAACTCTGGACCGACGGCGCCGAGGGATCCAAAATCCGAATCGTGGATTGCGAAACCGGCGAGGAAGAAGCCGCCTTCGTCGCCGAAGACATCAAACGAATCATCGCCGCGGGCGCCAACCCCAAGGAAATCGCCGTTTGCTATCGCGTAAATTCGTTAAGTCGCACCCTCGAAGAGGCCATGCTCCGCGAGGGTGTCGCCTACCAAGTCGCTCGCGGTGTCGAATTCTACAACCGAAAGGAAATCAAGGACGTTCTCGCCTACTTGCGGGTTTTGGTCAACCCAGCCGATGAAACCGCGCTCCTTCGAATCATCAACGTGCCAACACGTGGCATCGGCCAAACGACGATCGATCGATTGGTCGCCGTCGCACGCAGTCTTGGATCGCGTCTTTTGGAGGTGATCCGAAGTCAGGAAGTTGCGACCCAGCTAGGCCGATCCGCCGCCAAAGTGCAGCAATTCGCCGAACTGTTGAAGGGTTTGACTGCCTTAATCGAACTTCCAGCGCCGCGCGTGCTTGACGAAGTCGTCAGTCGATCAGGCCTACGCGCCATGTACAAAACCGAAATCGATGCCGAAGGCTCTCCCCTGGACAACATCGACGAGTTAATCAGCGCCGCCGCCGAATTCGACGGCGAACATCCCGGTTCGTCGGTGGTGGATTGGCTCGCTCACACCGCACTACTCAGCGATGTCGACGCCATCAAGGACGAGCGCGGCGCCGCGACCTTGATGACCCTTCACGCGGCCAAGGGCCTTGAATTCGGACATGTCTATATGATCGCCCTGGAAGACGGCCTCTTACCGTTTCGACGACGCGATGAGGATGACGTCGATGTCGAGGAAGAACGCCGCCTCTGTTTCGTCGGCATCACCCGAGCCAAGCAAGACCTCACCCTATCTCATGCAAAGTGGCGACTAATGAGAGGCGTGACCGAACGAACCGTCGAAAGCCCTTTCTTGGATGAACTCCCCCAGGATGAACTGGAATGGATGTCACCCGACGACGACGATCGCGGACCTCGCCGCCGAAAGAAAAAAAAATCCACCTTCGATCCCATTCGCCCTCGACAGGACATCGCCAAGTGGACCATCGGCACCCTCGTGCGACACCCCCTGGTCGGACTGGGCAAGGTCGTCTCCCTTCATGCCGGCGGAAAAATGACACACCTTGACATCTTGTTTCGAGACGGAAAACGCCGACAATACATCCTCGAATACTCGGAATTGGAAAGGGTCGACTTTGACGACGTAGATTAGAAGCGAGCTGCGGGCTTCAGCCCGCGCGGCCTCTCGGTCCATCGTAGGGCGGGCTCGGCCCGCCGCCTAGCACCGGAGTAGCGAATATGCGACATGCAGTCATCATGGCCGGTGGAGTGGGAATGCGACTTTGGCCCTTAAGTCGCGCCAACCGCCCCAAACAACTTCTCAGACTCTTCGGTGGAAAAAGCTTGCTGCGCGAATCCTACGAACGCTTGGCCGGTCTCTTCGACCCCAAACAGATCAGCGTCATCACCGCCGATCACCACCTTGACTTGGTCAGCAAGGAGCTTCCGGAACTCCCGACGGAAAACCTATTCGGCGAACCCATAGGCCGCGATACCGCCAACGCCGTCGGGTTGGCCTCTTCGATTCTGGCAAAGCGCGATCCCCAAGCCGTCGTCGGGATCTTCACCGCCGACCACATCATCACCCCCCACGATCGCTTTCGCCACGCCGTCGAACGCGCCTTCCAAGTCGCCGAAAAACAGCCCGATTCCCTCGTCACCATCGGCGTCCGTCCTTCCAGACCCGACACCAACTACGGTTACATCCACCGCGGCACGCCTCTCTCCAACGGCATCTTCCATGTGCAACGTTTTGCCGAAAAACCAAACGTCGCAGCCGCCATGAAATGCCTCGCCGGCGGCGAATACTACTGGAACAGCGGCATGTTCGTCTGGCGAGCCGAAACGATCCTCCGGCAACTCAGCAAACACCTTCCCCAATCACATGTCGCCGTCTTGGAACTAGCGTCAGTCTGGGGCACTGATTCAGGCCGCCGCCGTTTGCAAGAAATCTATCCCACCCTCCTGCGAATCAGCATCGACTTCGCCGTCCTCGAACGCGCCGAAAACGTCATGGTCGTCGAGATGGACTGCCACTGGGTCGACGTCGGTTCCTGGCCGGCACTCGAAGCGGTCGTCCACGCCGATGGCGACGGCAACATCAACGTCAACGCCGCCGGCCAAACCATGCACCTCGGCTCCCGCGGCAACATCGTCGTCTCCGACGAAGGCCACCTCATCGCCACCATCGGGGTCGACGACCTCGTCATCGCCCATTCCTCAGACGCCACACTCATCTGCACCAAACGCGACGCCACCGGCATCAAAGAACTCCTCGACAATATCAAACGCCAGTTCGGCGAACGCTACGCCTGATTCCTTTCATCCTTTAGGACGCCCTCTTAATCCAACCACTGCTTCTTATCCTTCAGTTTCATCGGCACGTATTCGCCCGTGAGATATTCAAGGTCCTTGCTAATCATGGCTTCAACTTCCATTTTGAACCCGTTGGAAAGAATCTTCTTGATCTCCTTTTGCCAGCCGCGATGGTTAGCAAACCAGGGATACTCCGCGATCTGTTTGCACCGTTTCACGTCCGCATCGTCTAGTTCAATCTTCACATCGTCGGAAAGTTCGCATCGCTCGTAATCAAACGCCGACACCCCGATGAACTTCGCATCGGGCACGGCCATCCGCCGCGACTCATAGGCCAAGTTGATCGAACCGTGCTTAATCACCGAGTAAATGTAATACCCCCAAGGGTCGTTATCGAGCAGCACGTACACCGGCAATTTCAATTCCTCATGCATCCGCCGAAGCAACCGCCTCATTCCGCGAGCCGGTTGGCCGCCACCGTGTGACACAATGCACTGATGCTGTTCCCAAAACCGGTCCTCGTGAAATCGCCGCCACACCGTGTCCTTTTCGACGTGCAAGATAAACTTCGCCTGACACTTTTTGAATTGCACGACATCCGGTTCAACAATGCTCGGCACAGCGTATCCGGCGCTGCCCATGGCCGTGCAATCAAGAGTGCTGCCGGCGTCGACCAACGTAATGAAGCCGGCCAAGTTGCCCCGATTGCTCGCGAAAACATTCAGTTCCTCGCGGAGCGAATCAATCGTCACTTCCAAATCTTCGATGATCGGATCGGATTCGTTCTGGTCATCAAACGTTTTTTCGTTGGTCCCTTTGATCGTGTGCTTGCTGAGATAATAAATCTGACGAATGCTCGCCGTCTTGCCCCGACCGATCAACTCCTTGCACTTCGACCCCACCAGCAGCGTCTGCATGAACCGCTTGGCTTGGCCATAGTTGAAAAAGTTACGACTCTGTTTCGAGCTTCCCATCTCGATGTGCCGCGTTTTTTCATTGAAGGCCACGTTCGACAAAACCCGCGCGGGAACCATCATCTCCGGGTCTTTCTTTTTCCGAGCCATCTCCACGACGCCCTGGGCAAGTCCTTCCAACTTTCTATCCGTTGCGTCGTTGCTTTTCGTTGAGCTCGCTCCATGCTTGCTTTTCTTGCTCATACCTAGGTTGCCTCTTCTTCGTTGAATCACATTCTCCGTGCGGCTGGTTTCTTTGTCGAGGCGCCGATTGTGGCCCCTGCGAAAAAATCGCCACGTACGGAGCGAAACTTCTTGGTTCGACCGCGTCTGGATTATGGTCCGAAGGCCTCCAACTGTCGACGAACTATTTCCGCACCGTTTCCCATGATGTCAGCCAAAAAAAAGAGCATGGGGTCGGCCCATCGCCGTTTCACCCATGCCCTCGTTTGATACTCACTCGGGTCTGTACCCGATTCCACTCATCCAGGTCGCGCCAAAGTCGCGCCTGCAACCATCCTATTGTGGACAAACGCATTCAATGATGACGCCGTTATCCACGAACGTGCGGTGGACCTCGCACGTCGTCCCCATTCGGCAACCGCCCTGACAGGTCACCGGCGGTTGTGTTGGATCAGTCCCAAGAACGGGGTGGCACGCCGGGGACTGTAGGCAATCGCAATCAATCACCCGACAGTCGGTTCCCGCGGTATTGCAGAGCACTCTCGTCGGTGTGCAAGCTTGGGTGTTACTCGAACACATGGTCTGGCTGCACCTCAACCCGCTCGGATCAGGCGAACACTCCGGCGGGGCGTCGACGCACTCGCATCGCAAAATCCGTTCAGCCGGACCGACGGCAAGGTCCTGCAACATGCAGGTTTGCCCCAAAGGACATTCGCCCACGCACATCGGCGGTGCGCCAATGGTAGGTGCCGTAATGTGGCACCGTCCCGGGTCTTGGCACTCGCAGTTCACCACGCTACAACCATTTGGCGTGCAAACCACCGTCTGTGGTACGCATCGTTCATTTGGCGTCGGACAAGTAATCATCCGGCAACCCGTGGCTGAACTCGCCTCCGGTTCGCAATCCTGTTGAATCGGCTGGCAGTGACATTCCACGATGAACAGACCCGTGGCCGGATCCGTGGTGACCGTGCGAACGCATTGGGTACCCATCGGACACGAACCCACGCACACCACCGGCGGCGCCTCCGTCCCATCCGTGATTTCCGGATGGCATCGATCGGCTCCCTGGCAATCGCAATCGACCACATGACAATCCCCGTTTTCGCCGCAAGCTATTCGGCGGGGTAGGCACTTTTCATTGTTACTGGGGCAGAGAACATCTCGACAATGCAATCCCGTGTCATCCGGGCCGCACATGGGAACCGGTACGCAATGGCATTCGACTGCGACCGAACCGTCGGAGAGCTGCGTCTCTTGTCGTTCGCATTCCGTCCCCGGCGGGCAAGTGCCGTCACAGATCGCGCCTGCGGGAGTGATATGCACACGGCAACCGAAAAACGGCAGACATTCACACCCTTCAGGCACGCAACCGTTCGGCGTGCAGATCGCCCGGGTCGGAAGGCAACGGTCATTCGGTATCGGGCAGAATATCAAACTGCACAAAGTCGGCGAAGACGGATCAGGCTCGCAATCCTGCTGTACGGGTCGACACAAACATTCGATCAGCAGCCCTCGATCCGTCTGCGTTTCCTGCCGGATGCACTCAGCGCCTGTTGGACACCCGCCAACACAAGACGGGACGCTGCCCGCGGTGAATTCCACGTGGCAGACTCCGGTACTCGTGCAATCGCATTCCACGATCCGGCATCCTTCGTTGGGACTGCACAGCACCTTGCTCGGTCGACATTGTTCCGTCGAATCCGGGCAGACCGTGTTGATACAGTGCTGACCGGAAGCGTCCGGCACGCAAACCGGTAGCGGTTCGCAATGGCAAGCAAAGACAACTCCGCCTTCCGGGCAAACCGCTTCGCATTCTTCTCGCGTGCGGAAATTGTTTCCGTTCCCCGCGCATCCACCATAAGTGAACAAGCTGCAGTGTCCCGCCGCCGAATCAAAGGCCCATCGCGGGAAGGCCCCGTCGCACGGACCCGGATCAACCGGCAACGCGCACGTACTCGGGGTCACCGTCGTGACCTCCTCGACGCAGGTCTCGCCAGCCCGACAGGTCCCAACGCACTGCGGCGCCGTCGGCGTGGGCAAGGCCACGTGGCACCCCTCCGTGAAATCGCATTCGCAATCCACGACTCGGCACACGCCGCCTATGCAAACCACCCGATTCGGTCGACAGATTTCATTGGGTGTGTTGCAACCGGGTCGGCATCGTGTCGGATTTGCCGGATCAGGCCCGCACGCTTCCATCGGCAAACATTCGCAGCGGTAGGCTGTCCCGCCGTCGGGGGTCATACGCGCGAATCGTTCGCACTCCGTGCCCGGTGGACACGCACCCAAGCAAATGGGGATCGCCGCCGAGCCCAACTCTACATGGCAAACCTCCGGGTCTCGACAGTCACAATTCACCACCCGACACGGCGCGCCGGGATGGCACACAACTTCCGTCGGGATACACCGCTGCATCCGATCTGGGCAGACCACGTCATTGCAGCCGAACCCGGAATCATTCGGTTCGCAGACCGGCTCCGGAATGCAACGGCAACTCACTACGAAACCGCCATTGGGTTCCATTTCCCTGAACGGCTCACAAATATGCCCCGGTGGACAATCTCCCACGCACACCACCGGCGGACCGGCCGGATTGTTGTTAATCTCCGGATGACAACGATCGCCCGTCTGACAATCGCATGACAAGACGTGGCATGGACCGTTGGGCCTGCAAATGATTCGTGTCGGCGTGCATCGCTGATCAGAACCTGGACAGGGAACATCACGACAATGGAGTCCGTCGTCGGTCGGACCACAGTCCGGCTGAGGCACACATCGGCAGGTCAGAAGAGTTTCGCCGGATGCCGTCATCTGACGGAACAGCTCACAGGTATGCCCTGGTGGACACTCGCCGACGCACTCCACCGGCGGAAGCGTTGGATCATCGTTGATCCGAGGATGACAGATCCCGGCATCTTGACATTCACACCGATCCACCCGGCAATGACCGTCGACATCACAAAGCACCCCGCGAGGCACGCAACGCTCGCCATCATTTCGGCACACCGTGTCCTGGCACCGGCGACCATCGTCCGTCGGTTCGCAGCCTTCAGGCAGGCAATGGCAGCTTACTTCAAACCCCCCTTCGGGAAGTAGGGCACGAAACTCCTCGCAACGAGTTCCGTCGGGACAAAAGCCTCGGCAGAATTGAAAATCCGGCGTGACCAGACCACGCTCCGGCATACGCGGACGACATGTCACTCGATTTCTACAGTCGCACTCCGCAACATCGCATCGACCCTCCGCGTCGCAGACAATCCGGTTGGGCAGGCACTTCTCATCAAATCCTTCACAATTGTGCTTGCGGCAGCTCAATCCTCCCTCTGCGGGTTCGCAGGGAACCGGGGCGCAGTCGCACCAAAACAGCGACGACCCGTCATCCTGTGGTTCTCTTTGAAGCGAACAATCGAATCCGATGGGACATCGACCACGACACACCGGATGGGACGCACCGCCAATTGTCCTCGCAATGGCAACGTGACATCGACTGCTATTCAAGCAGTCGCATTCGGTTACTTTGCAGGTTCCGTCCGGAGTACATTGCACAAACCGGGGCTGGCATTTCTCGCCTTGTACGGGGCAGTTCGACTCCGCACACCGCTGCCCATCGGGACGCGGAGCACAAAATTGTCCCCGATCCACAATTCGAATCGGCACCTTGGCCTGCACCGTTACCGGAAAAACCCCGACCACCAACACCAACGCATTCAACGAAATAAGCACTTTATTCTTCATTAGAACCCCTCTTTTATAGGACCCCCAAAACAGAAGCTTGCTTAGGCGCGCAACCACCCTGCGCCAAGAGCAATCATTCTAGTGACTATGGGCAGAATAGGCAAGGATGGCGCTTATTTTTTCGTGCCGGGTTTCACAAAGGCAACTGTCACTCGGGCATGAATGCTCTCCTCGGTACAATACCTGCGACGTTCAACCGGAGCACGACCGTATATGACTGCGATTGAATTGACTGGCTTAGTCAAGAGTTACGGACGCCGAATCGGGGTCGCCGATCTCACTTTCTCCGTACCGGCGGGTTCGATTTTTGGTTTCCTAGGCCCCAATGGCTCGGGCAAAACCACAACCATACGTGTTCTGCTTGGCCTGCTTCGACCCGACCATGGGACGGCCAAAGTGCTCGGGCATGATTCTTGGCGCGAAAGTTGCATTTTGAAACGCGACGTCGGGTATATACCGGGTGATCTGCGTCTCGATTCCTGGTACACGGCCGAACGAGCGTTGAATCTGTATGGTCTCATTCGCGGACAAAACGTGCTGCCGGAAGGGCGTCGCCTTGTCGAACGGTTTTCACTCGACCCAACAACGAAAGTCAGAAGCATGTCCCGCGGAATGCGGCAAAAGCTGGGGATTATTCTGGCTCTCGCTCATCGACCCCAAGTGCTTATTCTGGATGAACCAACGTCCTCTCTCGATCCTCTTATGCAAGCCCATTTTCATGACGAACTGCGGCAACTGGCTTCCGAAGGTCACACCATTTTTTTGTCTAGCCACACCCTTCACGAAGTGGAAAACTTGTGTGATCGCATCGCCATTCTTCGAGAAGGTCGACTGGTCGCACAAGACACGATCGCCGGCTTACGCTCCGCCGCTCCGCGTAGAGTAACGGTTCGATGGTCGCACTCCGTTTCTGGCAACGACATCGCAGCCCCACCCTGCATCCGCCTCGTGAACGCGACGGCTCGGCAATGGCAAGCGCTGGTCACCGACGGAACCGTGGAACTGGTACGCTGGTGCTCGACCCAACCGATCGCCGATTTGTCCATTGAACAAGCCGATTTAACCGGGCTTTTCGAAGCCTACTATCGATAAGGAAATGCACCGCTTGAACCCCGGACTATTAGCCAAAGCTTTGCGTGAGTCGTGGTTGGCCACGCTGCTGACGGCATTGGGTCTGTTTACCGCCGAAGTGTTCCTAGCCCAGGTCTTGCCGGGGGTTTTCAAAAACCTCTCTGAGCAAATTCTACAAGTCCGAATTGTCCGCGAAATCGTTTCCGCCTTGTTGGGCGCGGATGTCGGCGCGGGACTCGGATCCATAGCCTTGATGTCGGTGGCGTGGGTTCATCCGGTCATCTTGGGACTACTGTGGGCTTACGTCTTGGTCCAGGCGACAAGGGTGCCAGCGGGTGAGATTGACCGCGGTACCATCGATATCCTGTTGAGCCTGCCGATCACGCGCTTTCAAGCCTATGTTGCCCCGTCTCTGGTCTGGCTGGCCGGGGGATTGGTTCTCGCGGGAGCCGTGCTTCTCGGCAATATCATCGGAGCATGGTCTTTGGGCTCCGATTATACCGGGAAGGTTGTAAACCGAATTCAAGTTTCGGCGAACCTATTCGCCATGTATGTTGCGGTGGGCGGCATCGTGTCCTTCATTTCCGCCACGTGCAGCCGACGAGGCCAAGCCATGGCGATCGCCTTCGGCGTTTTGTCTGCTTCTTTTTTGGTCAATTTTCTGGCCGCGTTTCAGAAATCGTTTGAATGGATTTCGTTCCTGAGCGTGCTGGACTATTACCGCCCGCTACACGTTCTCAGCGGCAGTGGTCGCCTATCAGATATTTTCGTGCTGCTGACCGTAGGAGGATTATGCTGGATCCTCGGCGCCGTAGTGTTTCAGCGTCGTGATTTGCCAACGACGTAAGGAAGCAACCGGGATTCCGCCCTACACCCCCGGTTTATTCGGCATGCGCTCGAGGATGATATCCGCCAGGCCGTAAGCCAGCGTTTCCTTCGAGTCGAGCCACTTGTTGCGATCGCAATCGCGCTCGACGACTTCCATCGCTTTGCCGCTGCGTGAAGAAATAATGCTATAAAGTGCTTTACGAAGACGCAGAATCTCCTCGGCTTCAATCGACAAATCAGTGGCCGACCCTTGCAACACCCCGCCGATCAGCGGCTGATGCAACAACGCCCGCGCGTTTGGCAAACAGAATCGTTTCCCTTTGGCCCCGCCGCACAAGATCACAGCCGCCATGCTCGCCGAAAGACCGACGTTGTAAGTGGCCACGTCGCATCGCAGATATTGCATCGTGTCATAAATCGCCAACCCCGCAGATACCGACCCGCCAGGGCTGTTGACGTACAAGTGAATGTCCGCCTTGGGGTCTTCGTTGGAAAGGAACAGCAGTTCCGCGACGATGAGATTGGCCACTTCGTCGTCGATCCCGCCGGTGAGAAAAATAATTCGGTCCTTAAGCAAGCGGGAGAAAATATCCATCTCCCGCTCGCCGCGACCGGTGGATTCGATGACAAACGGTACTCGTTGATTGAAGGTCGGCATCGTTGTGATCTCGTTGGGCTATTGCCCGTTACAGATTCTTTTTCTTCTTGTCCTCGTCCAGAATCTCATCCACCAAACCATACGCCAGCGCCTCTTGCGCGGTGAGGAAGCGGTCTCGCTCGGTATCCTCGGAGACTTGCTCGACGGTCTTCCCTGTACACTTGGCGATCAGCGAATTGAGCCGCGCTTTGTCGCGCAGCACCTCTTCGGCCTGAATGCGAATGTCTTCCGCTTGTCCCGTGATCCCACCGTAAGGTTGGTGCAGCATCACTTTCGCATTGGGCAGAATGTATCGCTTGCCCTTGGTACCGGCCATCAGGATGATCGCCGCACCACTGGCCGCTTGACCGATGCAATAGGTCGCCACTTCGCAACCCATGAACTGCATGGTGTCATAGATCGCCAAAGTCTGATCCACCAACCCACCCGGCGAGTTGATGTACAGATTCACGTCTTGATTACGCCTTATGGACTGCAAATAAAGCAGTTGTTGGATCACGACGCTGGCGGTTCGTTCCACGATGGGACCGGCCATGAAAATGATCCGGTTTTCTAAAAGCATGTCCGACAGCGACATTTCGCGGGTGCGCTGATACGGCGGATACTGCAAATAGGTTCCCGGTGGGCTGAAGATCTCCTCCATAGGTTTCCCTCGTGCTTTCGGGGCTTCAGACCCCATCTTCCTGTTGCTACCGAAACAATTTCGTCAACTTCTCATCGGCAGGAATTTGCTGGCGTCTGCCTCCACTTTGATTCTTAGGTCAAAAATTGGTCGATCCCTACGTTGACTCGATGATTTTGGGACCTTCTGTCTCTTCAATGTTGCCCTCCTCAATGAGGGCATCCAACGCTTTTCGGTCTCGAATGCGCAAATACAACGACGCCAGCCCATCGCCCTTGCTGAGTTCATCCCGAACACGGTCAAACCGCTGACGAGAACGCGCCGCAATCAAGGCAATCGCGTCATTCAACTCCATCTCCGTCACGTCGATTTCCCGAACTTCTGCGATTTTCTCAAGGATGAAGATCGACTTCAGATCGCGGACGGCCTGTTCCTTGGCGGCCATGCGCATTTCATCCACGGACTTGGCGATTTCAGCCTGCGGAACTTTCGCCTCCATCATTTCGATGATCCGACGAGAAATGAGCCGATCCGTCTGCCGTTGCGAGAGTCCTTGCGGCACATCGAGATGGGTGTTCTCCAACAAATAGGTCACCACTTGGCTTCGCATTCCGTCTTGGACCATGTTCCTGACCCCGATGGTCATTTCGTCGCGAATGTAATCTCGAAGTTCCTGTTCGTTTTCGAATCCCTGTTCTTCCACAAACGCCTGGTCCATCGGCGGAAGTTGCAGCCGCTTGATTTCCCGAACCGTGAACTCAAAACGAGCGGATTTCCCGCGAATCGCAAGGTTGTCATGGTCGTCCGGAACCGGCGCCTCAAACGTCGGACGGTCGCCCACGCTTTTCCCGACCAGTGCTTCGGCGAGACCCTTTAACGGAATCCCATGAATGCGCATGTCCCTTGCGGCCAAATCGTCGTTTTCTTTGGAAGCTACGGCCTGACCGTCCACCGAAACGGTCCAGTCGACATAAAGCAAATCGTCTTTCTCAACCGGACCGTTTTCCACCGGCTGAAACGTCCCGCGCATCATCGACATCCGCTTGATCTCAATGTCAACGTCTCGGTCCGTAACTTCAACTTTCGGGCGCTTCACGGGGATCCCCGCGAGTTCCGGCAGCTCAAATTTCGGGCGCAACTCCACTTCGCAGGAATAAGTTAACGGACCTTCCTTCGGCAACTCCAGAACATGCAGTGCCTTGTCCAAAGCCAACAGCTTCTCAGTAGACCCAGACGACCCGGGCGACCGCCCCTCCGCCGCCCGATCGTCCTTGACCAAAACGTGGAAGAGCGGGTCGCCCAAGGGTTCTAATCCCTCTTTTTCGACCGCGGCCAAATACCCGCTCCCAATCAGCTTTGTCTTGATGTCTTCACCTACATCCGTGGCGAATCGTCTTTCCACCAGACGAATCGGCGCGTGTCCCCGTCGAAAACCGGGGATCAACGCCTCTTTCCGCAACTCCTGGAATTGATCGTTCCGCCGCTCATTCACCAAATCTTCTGGAATGGTGATCGTCAACTTCAGCCTCAGCGGGCCGATCTCCTCCTTTTGGACGACGATCGCCTCCTTGAGGCGCTCCTTCTCCCGCTCCTCTTTGGATTGCTCCTGATCCTCGACAGGCTCATGATGCACGTCTTCGGCCTCAGTCGTCTGGTCAATGGCCAAGTCTTCAGGGCTCATCCTGCTACTCCCTTTTCGAGAACCTCTTCCGCAATCTCCGTCCGCTACTTCCCCGCAAACCTAGCAGACCCTTCCCCAACTGGCAACGCCCGCCAAATGCCTCCACGAAACGCCCTATCCCAAAAATAAGCCGATATAAAGGAAACATTCTTCACAAACCGGATATTTCTCGGTACCGTTTTGTTGAAGTAGCTCTCCCCGACTTTTTAGGAGAAAAACCCATGACCGCTGTAAACGACCTTCTCGGAGCCGAATCTGATTCCCTGCTCAAGCATCAATGCAGGACGATTGACAAATCCATGCTTTCCTTACCAGGCCCGGATTACGTCGATCGCGTCTTTGTTCCCAGCGATCGCTCCATTCCCGTCTTGCGTAGTATGCAAACCATCTTCAGCACAGGACGTTTGCGAGGGACGGGGTACGTATCCATCCTGCCGGTTGACCAAGGAATCGAACACAGCGCCGGTGCATCCTTCGCGGCCAACCCCCTCTACTTCGACCCCGAGAACATCGTGAAGCTGGCGATCGAAGGCGGTTGCAACGCCGTGGCCACCACCCTCGGCGTCCTCGGCGCCGTCGCCCGAAAATATGCCCCCAAAATTCCGTTCCTCCTCAAACTCAACCACAACGAGTTTCTCTCCTACCCCAACAAGTACGACCAGATCATGTTCGCCAGCGTCAAACAAGCTGCCGACATGGGCTGCGTCGCCGTCGGCGCCACCATTTACTTCGGCTCCGCAGAGAGCGCTCGACAAATTCAGGAAGTCAGCCAAGCCTTCGCTTGCGCCCACGAACACGGACTAGCCACCGTACTCTGGTGCTATCTCAGAAACAGCGAGTTCAAGAAAGGCGGGACCGATTATCACGTCGCCGCTGACCTCACCAGCCAAGCCAACCACCTCGGCGTCACCATCCAAGCCGACATCATCAAACAGAAACAGCCCGAAAACAACGGCGGCTACACCGCTCTAAACTTCGGCAAGACCACCGCCGCCGTCTACGAAAAACTATCCAGCGACAACCCCATCGACCTGACCCGCTATCAAGTCGCCGGCTGCTACATGGGCCGCATCGGCCTCATCAACTCCGGCGGAGCCTCCGGCAAGGACGACTTCCGCGATGCCGTCCGCACCGCGGTCATCAACAAACGCGCCGGTGGCATGGGACTCATCTCAGGCCGAAAAGCCTTCCAACGACCCATGCCCGAAGGCATCAAACTCCTCAACGCCATCCAGGATGTTTATTTGGACAAGAATGTAACGGTTGCATGAGCACTTAGATTACGCGACAATTCGATATAGACAATGAGGATAGCGTGCAAATGCCCGCAGGCGTCTACATCGAAACTAGTATTCCAAACGCTTTGGTCAGCCAACGTACTGACGCTGCCAGTATCTACCACGGCGAAATTACCGACTTGTGGTGGAACCAACAACGAAGATTTTACGATGTTTGGATTTCGGAAGCCGTTGTAGCTGAGTTGGAACAAGGAAACTGGCCCGGTCAACGCGAAGCATTGGATGTGGTTCGTCCACTTCCGAGACTGGCCATTGACGAAGAAATTCTAAACGTCGCCAGGCGGTATGTTTGGGAACACCTCGTTCCCAAGTCGCTGGGAGGCGACGCGACTCACCTTGCCGTCGCCTGTGTTCATCAAGTCGACTTCTTGCTGACGTGGAATATTCGACATCTGGCAAACTCGAACAAACTACAACATTTGTTGACCATCAATCGTAGAATGGGCCTGCCTACTCCCTACAATTTGACTCCGGACGCCCTTTGGATGGAGGAATAACCGTGATTTCAAAAGCCTCTGAAACGAAAGATCTTCTCATTCAAGAAGTTCGACAGCGTCGGCAAGACCTCTTGGCGAAATACGATTTTGACCTCAAGAAGTACTGTGAAGCCCTTCAAAAACGCCAGTCGGAACACCCCGAGAAAATCGTTGATCGGCGGAAACAATCCGGCAAATGAATCCAGTCACCACAAGCTCCAAAGCCTTCACGCGAAACGCGAATCTCTGTTTCCGAAACGGAAAGGGCAAATAACAATGACACACATCTCTCATATCATCTGCCTCTCCGTTCCAGCCCTACGACCCAAAGACATCGATCACGCCACCACGCCCACTCTGTACAACTGGGCCAACCGCGGCACTCTGGCCGAACTCACGCCGACATTCCCGTGTGTCACCTCACCCGTCCAAGCCAACATGATCACCGGCACCCCGCCCAACCAACACGGCGTCATCGCCAACGGCTTCTACCACCGCGATCGCCACGCCGTCGAATTTTGGACCGCACCCAACAGTATCATCCACGGCACACCCATATGGGACCTCATCCGCCAAAAAAATCCCTCCTACACCTCCGCCGTCTGGCACGCCCAAAACATCAAAGGCGCATCCGCCGACTACATAGTTACTCCTGCACCCATCCACCAACCCGACGGCACAACCAAACTCTGGTGTTACTCCAAACCCGACGGCCTCTACCAACAACTCCTCGATACCTTTGGCCACTTCCCACTCCAACACTACTGGGGCCCGCTCTCCAACATCAACTCCACCAAGTGGATTCTCAAAGCCGCCGCCTGGTTACACCAACAACACGCCCCGAATTTCCACTGGATTTACATCCCCCACCTCGACTACGCATCTCAGAAATTCGGCCCCAACAGCCCCCAAGCCGAAAACTCACTAACAGAGCTTGACGCCGGCCTCCACGATTTCGAACAACAAATCTCCGCCTCCCCCACCGGCAAGAACACTGTATTTCTCATCGCCGGCGAATACGCCCTCACCGACGTGGCCGACGTGATCTACCCCAATCGTATCCTTCGCAACGCTGGCCTACTGTGTATTCAAGAACGCGACGGCGCCGAATACATCGACTTCCCGAACTCCCCCG
>JBBTCX010000168.1:0-3248 GCA_038043045.1 Planctomycetota bacterium
GCAGCTATGACAGCGGCGAAACTCGCACGGTAGGGTTTATCAGCCAGTACATCACGAATGATAGTCTAATCGTCGAAAACGCGGACAACTTTGTTCTAAAGGGAACAGCCGACAACCAGGGCGATCCCTGCAATGGATCGAACCCTTGTTTTGTTAGTTCGGTAACATTCGGCGTATTCAATTATATCGTACAACCGACAAATCTTTCGGGAACGCCGGATGACTACCTTGGATTGGTCGCGGCAATTTCTGAAGACAAAGACGACGGTGATCCACTCACCTTGGATAGCGCTCCCGCCTGCAACTTGATTGACCCGCCACCGGCATTTCCGGCCTCAACCTATCACGTGAGTGCGCCAGGATTCCCGAACGGGTGCGCGCACGAGATAGTTCTTGGCCCACATGCTAACATGAATCCATCCGTTTCGGGAAACTATTGGCAATGGCAAGAGGATCCTTTCATCGCATGCGATCCCTTTCCTTGTTTGGAGATCACAGTCCACTTTGACCCACCATTGAAACTCACCAAGAACAACAAGTATTGGCTTTCCGTTTTTTTTGTCTTGCCTAATGAGGACGCCGGTGGTTACAGGGTGGTATGGAGGAATGCAAATGAGTTCGACGGCATCTACCCACGCCAGTGGGTGACCGGCGGAGCGATGCAATGGAACAATGTCACCCTCGTTCCGCCGGGCGATTTCCTATTTCAGATCAATGGCGCGTCAATCGCTGCCGGATGCGGAAATTGTCAGCGCGAAGGCGACGTGTTTCCGGCTGGCCCGGTCATGGGCAGTGGTAACTGTCATATTGACCTCGACGATCTGCTTTACCTGTTGGCCGCGATGGCGGACCCGATCACCTTCCCTGGCGCGGATATCTCCGGTTGCACCAACGACTTTCCATGCACGGTCAATCAGGATTGCTGCGATCTTCACGGCTTCTGCGATCAGGGCGGAGTCTACAATGTGGATTGCCAGTTCGTGATCGTGGGTCCGGCCGGGAATCCGGCGTCGTTTCAACGGCGCTGCGCTTTGGTCGATATCGACGATCTCGGCACGTTGTTGAATGCATTTGCGGGAAACCCGACGATTTGCGGTGATCCATGTTCACCGGGTGCCTGCAAGAACATCCCACCGATTCCTTGCTCTGTTCCTGAAGATCCCGAATGTCCCGACTGTCCGACCGGCGTTCCTTGCGTCGACGGCTTCTGCGATTTTGGTGCGGATGGCCCGCCCAATTGTCATGATGCATCGAACTACCCATTCACCATGTCCGAAGAGGACTGCTTCATCCTTGGCGGCACCTATTGCGGCGACTATTCCATGTGTGGCGACCCCGGTTGTCCGTAGAAAAGTAACCTTTCATCGATAGCAAGATTACCGAAATAGGGTACTGGTCAATTCTGACCCAACGGGTTGGTATGAACCGAGCCGCGCGTAAACAAGCGGGAACCGTGGTCACGCCATCAAAACCAGGGCAATCGCAAACTCGGCATCTGCTGCGTGACGGACGTTGGGATGGGACCCGGAATACGCAGAATCAGCATCGCCAACGCGGTCGTCCGGTCGGCAAGGTCACGCGCCGAGCCTCTTCATTTGGAGAATGCGATTGCCCTGCCATCAAAACTCCCACTCCTTTTACGGTAGGCTCGGATCGAGCGCAAACTCGACCAATGCCCGAAATAATGTCACCGATCACTTGAAAACCGGCCAGGGATTATCGAATCAAAACCGGCCAGGGACATCTTCTTATTTTTACCTCGCGGTGTATTCTCTTGGCAAGCCTCATCGGTTTGGGTTTCTGGTTTGCGGGTCGGGTCCTTGCCTGTTTTGTTCTTGAGCCGGTAGCTTTTTCCGGGGATGGTGATGATCTCGGCGTGGTGGAGAAACCGGTCGAGAATGGCCGTGGCCGCAGGCACATCGCCGATCAGTTTTCCCCAATCTTCCAGCGGTCGGTTTGAGGTCATGATCGTCGAACGAGTCTCGTAACGCCGCATGATGATCTCGAAGACGTACTCTCCCGATCGTTTGGGCAAACGCGACCACTTCAAAGCCGTTGCTTTGTAGCTAAAGTGCCATGCGCTTGGCATTTAAACGATCCACTGCGATCTCGCGGATCAGAAAACACTGTCCCAGTTCGTTGATCCTTTCACGGACGCGGTCGTAATCCAGCACCTAGACGGGGGTGGGTACTGGGTATCCTTGAACCCGCCGGTCAACTCTGTTTGGGCGCCCTGGCGCGGCACGGTGGTGAAGGCCTCGCAGTTGCGACGTGTTCGGTCAGGTCGCTTTCATCCGAAGAGATTGGCCACAATCGCTTGCTGCCAGGGCTGGAGAGTGAAGGGCTGTCCCCTCCGCTGTCCGGCGGCGAAGATCAAGCAATCAGGAAAGAGATCCACCGCCATCTTGGCCACCCTCACCCCGTAGCGTACATCCTTCGCGCTGAGCTTCGAATCCTAGCCGGGGAACGTTGGACAGGTAGGCAACGAATCTGCGCCGGGGGTTTCATGCGGCATTTCGCGCGCCTAATCCGGAAAGAAATAACGCCTCTTGGCAGCGGAAATCTCCGGAGTTGCGGAACGGTCCAATTGAATCCTGGCTCGCGCCGAAGGGGTCATTCCAAACTCTTGCTCCAGCCGGGTCAATTGCGGAGCGAGCTTCAAGGCGATCGAAACCTGTGGCCAATGCATGAAACACTTGGTCCGGCCCTTGTCGTCCTTCACGGGATACACCGTTCCATGTTTGTCGATAAACTCTTCCGCCTTGCGCCAACTCGCCCAGAGTTGGCAATAGCGGGCTAGAGCTTTTCCGTCGACGCGGGTCAGGACTCCCATCTGAACGAGAAGCGGAACGAAGGAATCCCACGCCACTTGCGAGTCCACGTCCAACCAGTCCGGGCGATCGGGGATTCCGCAGGGACCCTGGACTTCACCGGCCTCGCGCTTGCGAGTGACCAAAGTGCTGCCTCTGATCTTCAAGATTCGGGTTGGCGTTGGTGCCGGACCTCGGCGTCCCATTTGGTTCTCTCCTGCTATTGAACTTCAGCAACCTCATTTACCGAGCGCCGTTCGGCTGTCTTTCCCGTGAACTTCTGCCAACGCTCGACGATCACGTCGCAGTACAGCGGATCGAGTTCCATCAAAAACGCACGTCGTCCCGTCTGCTCGGCGGCGATCATCGTGGAACCGCTTCCGCCGAAAAGGTCGAGGACATTTTCACCGGGCCGGCTACTGTAGGTCATCGCCCGAA
>JBBTCX010000169.1:0-6591 GCA_038043045.1 Planctomycetota bacterium
CGAAGCGCCGTGGATTTTGGAACGGATAGGGCGGTGGTCACTTTTTTCGTTCTTCTTTTTTTCTTCTTCTTGATCCTTTGTCCCTTGGCCATTTTCGAAAAGTAACAACTCGGGCCGGCGAATCAATCCTCTGATCACATGCCCTCCACCGTTGGGGCGACAGATCCATTTTTTCGGGAGTTTGATTCACGACGGAACCACTGCTCACGAGCAGTGGCGATCGGGAACCCGCTATTCCGAGCGAGTCGGTGCACTACGGCAACCAGGACCAGGCTTCGACGCGAATAAAGCGGAGCACGGAACGACTAATCGCTCGCCAGAAGCGATCTTCACGAATCACGACCGAGGCGAAGCCGGTCATACCGGAACGCAAGGTAACTTGTCCGGGGTCGAGGTCGACAAATACTTTGATGCATCGGGTTTCTTCGTTTTGTTGATCGCGCGAACGTTGGAGTTGTTCTTCTCGGTCGGAGCGTACCGCATCGATTGCGGAGTTTTCGGAATCGAGCGCGCGGGCGGTGACATGTCGCACTCGTCCGGTGATGAGTTTTCCATCGAGCGCCCAAAGGCGAAGATTCACGATCATTCCGGTGACAACATGAACACCCGCGGCTTCGTCGGCGGACAAGACGGCGCGAAGCTTGGAGGTATCTTGAATCACGGCGATCAAGTCACCCGGCTGGACGGCCTGCCCGATGCGCTCCTCGATATTCGGAGTGGCGACGGTTCCCGCAATCGGGGCATGGATGATTCGAAGATCGGCCAGTTGTTGATGATGGGCGAGCATGGCCTTTAATCGATCGACTTCCGCTTGAGCGGCGGTAATCTCTTGGTCGCGAGCGCCCTTTTGAATCTTCGCAAGGTTTTCCTTGGCCGATGCCAGACTGGTTTGAGCTTCATCGCGCAGCTTGCGTTGTTGATCTAACTCAATGGAACTTGCGGCATCCTGGGTGGCGATGGTTTCCATTCGGCTGAGCTCGGATTCATAATAACTCAAGCGGATTTGCCAGATTTCCACCTGGGCTTCGGCGATGCTGATTTCCTCGGGCCGGGCGCCCTCTTTCAATAATGACAATTTAGCGGCGGCGGCGGTGAGTTCGGCAGCGGTCGATCTGACGGCGGCCAACTCTTCCCGGGCGGTCAATGTGGCGATGATCGCACCTTTTTCCACCCAGTCCCCTTCGTGTACTTGTATGCTTTCAATTTCATCTGAAAGCTGGGCGCGAACCCCGCGTTCCGAAGATGCCACGAGGCGGCACTCACCCCCGACCTCAAACTTGTAAGGGGCCAATCCAACGAGCGCGAGCAGCGCTGCGATCGTGAACCCGATCATGGCGCGGACCCACATTCTACCGCCTTTACGCAACAAAGAATCCACCGGACGGGTTTTCATCACCGTACTCCGAATCTGAGGTCCAAAGCCCCAAAACAGCAACCCCGCGCATAGTAGCGCGCCTGTGCCTTCCAATCGGCTCGTTAACCACCAGCCTCCAACGCCGATGAGTATCGCCCAAACGGAAAACCGCCAAACATGCAGTCCCAATCCAAACAGTCGCAGCCAGAACCGCGTTGCCGAATTCGATTCGTTCGAAGTTCCGCCAAACGACAACCACTGACCCACCTCTACCAGTGCCCGGTCCCTCAAATTGGGGACCTTCAAGAGATAACTCAAAACGGCATACCCTTCAAAGGGTGCAAAAATGTTGAGACGAACCGTCAGGGCGATGACAGATGGTGGCACTAGGATCATCCAAAAGAGTCCGATGCCCGACCCGGAACGCGCCATCATCCAACCGATGGCCGCTATCGAACCGATCGCAATTTGAGCCAGCAATCCCGAAAAAAGAACCGGCCACCAACCACGCCGACCGATCAAATGAATCGCCTCGCTCGCGTCCACCTGAAAAAAGGGAAGAATCCTTCCCATGAATTGAAGTCGAAACGCTGGAATCGAAACCCCGAATTTCCGGCAGGCCACCGCGATGATGATCTCTCGCGGCAAATTCAAGAACACCAGGGTTTGTGTCACGGAAAGCACCACGAGCGGAACCAGCGGATAGGATCGAATCACACCGCCGTATAGTTGATTGAAGTAGCGGTCGAACTGATGAGCCATTCCTAACGCGGCGAATATCAGAATTCCAAACAAGGGAATGACGCAAAGTGGATGTATAACCCATCCCAAAAGAAGAGTCATGACGTCGAAAAAGCGATTGAGCGTGGATGTTTGGGAGATCGTTTGAATTTCGCGCGGTCGGCGATGACCACGATTAGGTCTCGACCGAGTGGAAGTGGGTCCGGCTTCTTCGACAAGTCCCCATTGATCAAGCCGCCCCACAAAATCCAAGACCTCGATTGCTGGTACCGGGCAACCGTGCTGATGTTTGTAGTCCGCACAAATGTCATTGAGCGAGTGTCGACCATCCAAGAGTAAGAGTAGGCCGCGCTCATGATCGCCCACCTCCAAGCGCACACCCGAAGCCGAATCGCTCAACAGAAAGCGCCCGGGTTCCAACGTGATGATGTCGACTTGGGATCGAAGTTGCGGTTTGATCATGACTCTATGTTCGATTCGGCAGAAGCCCTCGCATAGCGCAGATCATGCGATCTCAAGGCTCCGGCCTTTTGTTTCCGGGAGGAACCACAACAGGGGCAATGCCAAAAGCACGCCGCCGGCCAAAATGGCGATCATCCCCGAAAGAGTCATTATCGGCTGATTGATCGACCCACCCTTGGTGAGTTGTCCGATCGCCCATGTGACGCAAGCGGCCATGACGGTCATTAACAACTCCGCCCATGCTGCCGCTGTTGCCCGACAATCACTAGGGAATAACTCCAGCGTAGTCAATCGTAGCGTGGTGTTCACGGCAGTTGCGGCGAAGGATTGCACCACATAGGCGATCATCACCGTCTTTGATCCGGTTGGGGCATTCGCCAGGCTGAAGAGTCCCAAACTGAACAATACTCCGAATGTAGCAATTCCCCACCGCCGTCCGATCCAATCACCCACAAATCCTGCGCACACCGCCGCCACGATGCTGGCGATCACTTCCCACTGAACCAACCGACCGACGACGGCTTGGTCCAATCGATTGCTCACCCGGAGATACTCGCTGCCCACCAAGAGCATACCCGCTGTCGCCAAACCCGTGAGCAGCATCTGTAAAGCGCACATCGCCAACAGCCTTCCTCGCATCGTTCTCCGCCAAGGCCGAAAAATAAAACTCGGCGACCATCGCCGTTGATCGGATCTGATGAGTTCTCGAAAATGCCTTGATTCCCGCACGAAAAGCAGCAGCGGCAGACAGACCAACAGTCCCCAAATGGGAAACCGTGCGATCCAACGCCAACCGTCCGGTGCGTCGCCCATTCGCCGGATCATTCCCGCCATCAAAATCGATCCGCCCATTCCGATCATCGCTGGAATCGCCGCAAACAATCCCCGTCGCGCGCTGGGCGACTCTTCTGAGATCACCAAAAGCCAAATGTCCGACTTGTACACCGCCGCAAGCACCGCCAATACAACTATGTATTCCGTCGCGGATGACGCCTGACTCAGCCACCAAGGACAGATACACAACCCAATGGTTGTGATCCAAAGCATGATCCTTCTTCCCACCACGTCGGCCAATAGGCGCGGTATGAATGCCAGAAATGAACCCACGTACACCCAAGTAGTCAGTGCGGCCATCGACCCGAATTCCAAGTTGAACTCGCGTCGCACGTACGTGGTCATGGTGAAGCGAAAACTTGTGGAGAAATAATCAAAGAAGGCAATTGCAGAGAGGCAACTAAGAAGAATCGCCAGGTAGGCCGTTCGAGACCGCATCACCGAGCAATCCTGGCCGCCACAATAACATAGTTTCGAACAAACAGCGCCCGTCGCGACGCGCAAGCCATCGCCGCGCTATATTTGCCTTCGGTTAGAACCCCCTCGCGATATTGATGAGTAAGCGTGTCCGAAACATATTGCATATACGGACCGACCGTGTCTTGTGTGATGTCAACCACGGTTACTTCGCGTTTGAATCCGACCTCGTGAAACAACTCGCGATAGGCGTCCACGTCTCTCACGTAGTTGTCATGGTATCGACCTTTATGGGCCAACACCGCGTCCTTGTTCCACAAAATGTCGGCCATGACCAAACTGCCGCCCGGTTTCAACACTCTCGCCGCCTCCTTAAGAAATGCGTTGCGCGTGTCCAACATCGGCCCGCCTTCGACGCAGACCACGTTGCCAACCGATCTGTCCGCGAAACTCATTCGAGAGGGGTCCATCAATTGAAAACGGACACCCGGTGCAGCAAACCGAGCCATCTCCAGCAACCAGGGCGAATCATCGATGCCCACGATTCGGTCCGCATCAAGATGATTCGCCAACCGTCGAGAGGTCGCTCCACACCCACAAGCGGCATCGACGATTAAGCCCATGGAACTGCCAAAGTATGGCACCAGCCGGTCGACCAACGCCTCGCACGCCTCGTTCAACGTGGCCGGTCGATCGGCCCAATACCCGATATGAAAAAACCCGGATCGGTCGTAAAGGTCCTTCAAGTAGATCGTGCTGACTTGCTGCTCCATTTGACGTTCGACGCGGAGCATGGCGTGGCGGTGTTCTTCTTCTCGCTCGCGGGACTCATGTCTCATGACAGGCTCTGTTGGCGTCGATCGACAGGACCCCAACCAGATTTCCATCCCCCCGCGCGGATTCTCTTCATAACGCCATTCACCATTTTTCTTGACCCCGACTTCCGGTCCAAACGAATTGGCGGTACCGACAAACAATCCATAGGGTGAGGAAGTCATTTGCCTCACGCCCATGTTAAACGACGACCCGAATCCGTTTCGCGTGACCGGTTCATAATGAACTCCGTCGCCGGTTCTCCAGAGGTGACATCCGCCGAACTCCTCCGCGAATCGTTCCAAACTTCCGGTCGGCAACAAGGCCTCGAACATGGCAAATTGTTCCTCGTCCAATTGCCCCAGAGCATGAGGCCGGTATTTCAAAAACGCAGCGCTGTTGAATGTGCCCGCATAGAGATGATCTTCGTGAGCACACATCCGCCAGGTATACCCATTGAGACAATTGTCGAATCCGGGTCCGAGACCGCTGAGCGGAACCTTCAACCCTTGCGGCGTTACGCGTGGAGCCCCGACGATCAAATCCCATTCGTCGTCAGCATGAAGTCGGACCAATTCCGCCGGCGCCGGCCCAACTCTATGAATTCGATCGTACCCACCGCCGGCAATTCCGCTCCCGATATAAAGACACTCTTGAAACGCGCACATGGACAAAGCGAATTCGTTGAGAAAACCTCGAAACGCCCCAGCCCCCAACACTTTTTGCCAGGCATACGGCGGTTTCCCTTCGGCGTTGGTCTTCCAAACTTGAAATCCTCCGACCGGGTTCATCGTGCCGGCATAGAGAAAACCGTTGAACTCACAGAGCTCGAACACCGAGGCATTGCTTGAATCCCCAAATCCTGGTTCACTCGCTGGGCGCCATTCGCCGGTGACAGGATCCCCGCTCTCCCAGACTTCTCGATACGCGCTTTCATTTCCATGACCGGCTGTCTGACCGACGATTGACGTGAAAAGTCGTCCCCCAAACGATGCGAAAGTGCGGATCGACGGCCCCGGGAGCACGGTCGTCACTTCAAACCGTTCACCATCGATGGAGCGAAGGATTCTCGCACCCGTTGCGGAAATTGACCCGACGTAAAGACAAGGTTTCTTGTCCGATCGACCTTGATGAACAATCATCCCGCGGTATCCGACATCGCGCTGAACCTGCTGCCCGTTCTGTTCAATCATGGGCGAACGATACGGGAGATGCCACGAGTCGCCCGCCGGATCGTAGCGTAGGACCTGCGCACGAAGATAATCCGGCACTTCGGGATCCGCGCATTTGACCGGCCAAAAATCCATCTTCGGCGGAGGAATCTTGCGTCCGGGGCGCTTCATCAGACACAGGCTGTCCCGCGCGCTGCCCACAAACATTCGGTTTCGAAACCACGCCATCGAATGGGCGTACGAATTGCGCGGATCGCCGACCCCGCGAACTCCCACCTGACGAAAGTCATCCAAGGAAAGACCCGCCATGGATGCCTCTCCTATTCCTATCGGAGTGCATCGTCAAGACCGGGACTCGGGAACAGAATTATGGAATACAGGGCTAACCAGAGCGGGTTTGTCGTTCAAGAATTCCGCTCTGGTTATTCCGAAGGCGGGAGATTGCCCCGACGAATCCTCGGTGGGCGTCTTTCCGAGGTAGCTGGCCAACCGCTTGCGATCCGGAAAACTCTCCACGACATCCGCGAGAGCTATGATGGCTTCCGCCGTCCGGGGACCGATTCCCGGCGTCGTCCGCAATAACGCCACCCGCCGTTGCGTCGCCGCGATTACGTCCAGTCGCTGCTCGACTCGTAAACGCCGATGGCCGGAAGGGAGAAAACGTGGCTGCAAGTGGCCGGATAGCAATCGATGAGCGCCAAGGCGCGACTCTTCAAAAAACCACGGATTTCTCGGAGGAAACGGCGATTTCAGGTGTAAAAACCGACTCGGGGCGACAGGATTCGAACCTGCGACCTC
>JBBTCX010000170.1:0-6042 GCA_038043045.1 Planctomycetota bacterium
CATCATTTCCACAAATGAGCGTACCATCCGCCGCGTATTCGAGAGCGTGAATATCCACGTGAGGAGGCGTCACGTTTTGATAAAATCCTCCGCCGTCGGTCGATCGAAGCACGGTCAGCCCACCGATCAATAACGTTTCCGGATCCGTCGGATGCACCACGACCGCGCTCAAATACCAGCCGTAAGTGGCCTGCATCGACCCCGGACCGGTTGGCGACCATGTCAGCCCGGCGTTGTCACTGCGATACAAGTCCAACGTAGCTCCCCCGCCACCCACCGAATCGCAGGGAAGTGTAATCAACGCGTAGAGTCGCATCGAATCAGCCGGAGCAATCGCCAAAGAATGTCTTCCCATCCCCGATGGAAGCCCGCCGCCCAACAAACTCCACGAATCTCCAGTGTCGATCGATTTGTACACGCCGTTTTGTGCATGACCGAAGATGTGACCGATGGCGGCATAAAGAATATTCGCGTTCGCGGGGTCCATGATTAAATCGGTGGCCGCTACGGAAGGCAAACCGTTCGTAAGTTGCGTCCACGTGTTCCCGCCGTCGAGTGAACGATATACGCCCACTGGATCATCCCGGCGTGGATGGTTCTTGGCTGCGGTTTTGGCGGGGAATCCCCCGGCGTTTCCGATCGCCGCGTAGACCCCTTGGCTATCGGAATGCGACACGACAATCCGCGAAAAAGTTCGACCGCCGAAAGTGTCAACGCCTAGCACTTGCCAGGTGTCCCCACCGTCGGTGGACTTGTACAACCCAAGACCGTAAAGACTGTGGTTGGCATAATTCGCTTCACCCGATCCGGCGTAAAGAACGTCGGAATTGTTGGGATCCATCGCCAATGCGCCGATCGCGGCCGTGGGAAGTTGATCGGTCAGCGGTGTCCACGTCACCCCGCCGTCCAAGGTCCGCCAAACACCACCGCTGGCCCCGGCGGCGAAGAATCGATTGGGGTCAACCGGATCAGCAGCGACCGCGGACACACGTCCAGAGTACGGCCCCGTACTGATGGGTTTTGGACCCAACTCCGTCCACGCCGCACCCCTGCTACATTCCGCCAAGACCTGAGCGACGACCCATGCACCGAATAGGAATGACCCCTTCATGGCCGATTCTCCTCAGCTTGGGTCGTACCTTCAACCTCGAAAACCAATTCCGCGACAATACGAACGCGGTCCACGACCCGCTCATGTCGAATCAACCACAGACCGGGCCGCTTGATAGGAATGTTGGCCGCACCGACGGAATCCGTCGTCGTTTCGTGTTTCGAACCATCCGGGGCATAGGCCACCACCGACGCCGAAATGGCTTTCTCGTAGTCCACAAACACGCGAATCGGCAAATCGTCCCCCGGGCGAAGCACCGCCGGAGAAATCATCGGGACAATTTCGAACCGCTGCCCCACCTTCGCCGTAACTCCGGGGTCCTTTGGGGTGGATTCCCCTTTTCTGGCCTCTCCGACGATACGAACAATACGCTTCGTGCACTGCGTTACGTGTCGCCAAGTGTCACTTCTTTGCACGCCATCCGAAGGTCCGTAGCAAACCGCCACGAGCCCAAAACCAGATTCCTCAAAGGTATAGTCCACCGTGTTCTGCTTCGGAGATGTTATCCGCACCGGAAGATTCCGTTGTTTCGTCACCTCCCGCACCGTACATTGACCAATGTTCAGGTGCGACCAAACCGGTTCGTCGGGAATGTTCAGTGTGAACCGAACCGGCTGTTTCGCGGTAGGACGAATTACCTGCGCCGCGCTTTCAGAGGTAATTTGCAACAAGGGCTGAGGGGATTCAGCCCCTTGAACAACAACAGTCCCCACCAGGGTCATGATCAACCCGAGCCAGCAACTCCGTATTCCGCCGCCATGTGCGATCAACGCCCGTACCGCGAAAACCTGTGAAGTTCGACGGATGACCTGAACCAATTTCAATCCCATACCCACGCCTCCAAAATCAATTCACAGGCATAGTCTAACCCATTCCAATGTCTCTCGCAAAGAATTGCCGCTTCGCTACCAACCCACACTTCCAAACAACCGTTGCAAAACTTGAATCCCACGCCGGCGCGTGATATGTCCTATCAGTCGATTGAACGAATGCACCCTGCCGAAAGGAGAATTCCATGCGGTTTGTCGCGGCCCTTATCCTGGCCTTGATCCTAAATGCCATGGCCAACCTCTGCATGAAAATTGGCATGAAGACCGTACATTCATCCGGCGGTCTTTTCGTGGACGGAGTTTTTCCCGCCATCCGAAAAGTGACCGGAAATGGTACCCTTTTGATCGGATTGACCTGCTTTGCCCTCAATGCGGCCTTGTACATGTACGCACTTCAAAGCCCCAAATTGAAAATCAGCGTCGCCTATCCCATCATGGTAGGCGGCGGGTATGCGTTAATCGCCATCGTGGCCCGACTACACCCCTCCCTTGCCGAGGTCCTTTCCTGGAGGCAGATATTGGGTGTAACGATTGTGTTTGTCGGAATGATTCTGATCACATCCACATTGGGCCAAGATGTTACCCTTCCTCAACCATCGGAAGGACTTGCAAAGCCAACGAGTTTACACAGTTGAGCAATGTAACATTGAAGCAACAGGGATCGTACAACGCTTGTTGAAACAAAAATTGAACGCACTATCCTTGACGTACACAAAAAGTTGTGTCTAATCACATACATTGTAGGAACGGGCTGGGCGTTGTGGGGATCGGCAACGCCGCTGGCCGTGAAACATCGGTCCCGGAAAGAAATCCTAAGATGGCTGGAAAAACCTCATCTCGTAGTCGTTCTCGTAAACAGAGGTCAAAAGGAAAGAGCTTGTCGCAGGAGAGTCGACTTCTCCCTGACAACTCAAATGGCGCCGCGAAACTTCTTTCGGACATGAAAAAATATCATGTGGAACTGGCCTCTCGCTGCCAAGCCATTCAAACCGAAATGAACGTGATTTCGCAATGTTTGGCAACCATGGGCGGCAGGAGTAGCGCCCCAGTCGTTCGTGCTCGTACAACGAAAATGGCTCCACGGGCTGGCTCGACGAACACGGCACCTCGCGGTCCGCGCGGCGTGGGCAACTCCCTGAAAGACTTTATTACCAAAGTCCTCACCGACGCCGGAGAAGCCATGCGGTTGAGCGAAATCAGCGAGGGCATCATGCTCGCCGGTTATCGCACCAGCAGCAAGAACTTACCCAATCAGGTCAGCATGGCCCTCGCCGATATGGCCCGAAGAAAACGATTACGCAAGTTATCCCGAGGATTGTACAGCCTGTAATTCTTTGAATTCAGAAACGCGCTGAGTCAGGGAGATTGGTCTCCACATGTCCGGTTCCGATTTCCCTTGCTCAGGATTCATCCGCGGGCTGGCCCATCGGCGATCCAAACGGCAACCGATGGAGTTGATCGATTGCGATACCGTCCAACTGGGGAGCGGTTTATTGACGGAGGGTGAAAGGCCGCGCCGCCGAGGTGTCACCTTCCTCTCCCAAGAAGCCTGGGAGGAAACTTGTAGAGAAATCGGTGCGACCCTTCCCTGGACGATCCGCCGCGCAAACGTCCTCGTCGAAGGTTTGCCCCTCGGGTCGCTCATTGGTCGAACGATCGCTATAGGAGTCACAACCATTCTTGTTCATGGCGAAACGAAGCCCTGCGCCCTCATGGAACAGTCTCATCCCGGACTCCTCAATGCACTGGTCCCTGACCTTCGAGGCGGAGTCTTCGGTGAAGTCCTCCGCGGCGGAGTGATTACCGTGGGCGATCGGATCACCGTTATGGACGCTGGACCGGCGTAACAGGAGTCCGCGAAAATGACTCCGAGCTAAGATTTGCTTGGATGAGTTGATAAATAGCCCGAGTCGCGGTCGATCGGTTCAAGGTGTAGAAATGAATCCCAGCCACTCCTTCCCGCAGCAGGTCAAGACATTGTTGCGTGGCATGATACATTCCTATGTGGCGAACCGCCTCCGCGTCGTCCTCCACCGCCTCGATCTTGCGGCGTAGTTCTTCGGGCAAAGATGCCCCGCACATTTGCGTAAAGCGTTTCACCTGTTTTACGCTGAGTATGGGCATGATCCCCGCAAGAATTGGGACCTGAATTCCTCGTCGATCGGCCCGCTCGCGAAAGCCCTGGAACAATCCATTATCAAAAAAAAGTTGGGAAATAAGAAAATCCACACCGCAATCGACCTTCTTCTTGAGATGGTCGAGGTCTTGATCGATCGCCGCGGCCTCTGGATGCCCCTCCGGATAACACGCCGCACCAATACACACTTCGGAACGGCGGTCTCGAATGAACGCCACCAATTCATCAGCATGAGAAAATCCGCCTTCCGTTTGAACAAAAGCGGATTCACCCGGCGGCGGATCGCCCCGTAACGCCAAAATGTTATCAATCCCCCGAACGCGGAGATCATCCACGATCGCCCCGATTTCACCGCGTGTCGCACCGACACAGGTGAGGTGGGCCATGCTTTCGATGCCGATGTCTGATTTGATCCGCGCGACCAACTCCAGCGTTTTCGACCGCGTGCCACCACCGGCCCCATACGTGACCGAAACATACGTAGGGGCCAGCGGTTTTAGAGATTCTATCGTTCGATACAAATCCCAAAAACCAATGTCGTCCTTCGGCGGGAAGAACTCGAACGACAGCGTTGGCGTTCGCTGGTCAACTAAATCGCGGATCCGCATGAAATTGATGCAACTGGGCGCGGAAGGATTCGAACCTTCGTAGGCTTGCGCCAACGGGTTTACAGCCCGTCCCCTTTGGCCACTCGGGCACACGCCCCGTACATCCATTACCAAACGACCGCGAGCCGATCCTCACGCGCCAACCGAGAGCTCGTTCAGCACTCCAGACGCCACGCAATCGTCACGCCCAAGTCGCCAAACCCCAAGCGGGGACGGAGTATCCATTCATCGGCCACGGGGATTCTACACCTTAAACACCCCCGTGCAACGCCGCCAAAGTTTCCAACCCCGCCAAATCTCACCTCATGCGGTCTGGACAAGAAAATCAAATAGAAAAAACATCACCGCTAAGACCAAACCCGCGACCAGTGCAAAAATTGATGGCACTTGAAGAATCTCCTCTGATACCTAACCGATAATCAAATTCGCTTGACCCGCGACCCGGTTTTCGCTTTTTATCCCGTTGTTTCGAGAGCGGGAAAAACCGCAAAGAATAGCCCATCGATCCCAAAGCCAATCCAAACGAGAACACTAAGAATCTGATTAAACACTCTGGAATCCTCGCCCTTTCACGTGGACCCGACCCTTCTTAAGACCGCGGATGGCCCCTAATCCAATACCTACCCAATCTCGAAAGCCAGCAGAGCAGTACTCAAAAACAGCGCCAACGCGAAAAAGACCGCTCCAAGAATTCTACCAAACATTCTATCCGTTCCTCACCGTTTCGCCAATGGACCGCACTTCGGCAACCCAAGGCGGACAATCTACTCGCACCACCCAACCCACGCAAGGAAGATACCAATGAACTCAAGCTACAGAGGGCGTTTCAATAGAGTAGGCAAATCCGCTTCTGGACTAATGACTTGGTGGCCCATCTCCCTTGGATATGCGGGAACACCGTGTGCCACTGCTGGACACCATGCGCCACTGTTCTTGAGCAGTGGTCCCGGGGCGCCCCGCTATTCCCAATTCGACAATCTGCATTTCCCCCCTTGACTTTCCCAGAACCATATGTTATACTAATGTACGGTTGTTCCAGAACCGCGACAGACGTGGTGCGGTCCATCTTTTTCAGAGTTTGTAGGTCGGGTCATCGACCCGACATCTTTTGTTGCGGGGACGAAAGTGTGACCGACAATACTATGAACCGTAAAGCAATACTTTCAAATGGCTTCGACACCCAAATGTGCACTTTTACTATGAAAGAAAAGGGAGTTCGGACAAAGCTTCTTTTGCTCGTAAGTTGTTTGTGGATAATGAGTTACGAGCGTTTTGATGGGGAATGGCAATTGGCCAACGGACAATTGGTTTTTGGGGTCGAACCGCGTTTTTGATAGCGGGAAAGCGGAAAAGAAA
>JBBTCX010000171.1:0-42565 GCA_038043045.1 Planctomycetota bacterium
GGGATTACGCGCGGCCTAAAATCATCGCCAAACGGCCTTTTGCAACGGACTGCTAGGGGCTGGAAGCCCTTATTCTGATCCGCGCCAAGCCAAACGTAGCATGACGCATTTTTAGAAAGAACTGCGTGAGTGGCCCGTACCCAGCGTCGAGACCAATCAACATAGTCGTGAATGTCGCGAAACTCGAAAGCGACGAGATTGTATGGCGGGTCTTGGATCGCCAGAGTTGAAAACGCATCCCCCACAAGAGCCGTGACTGCCTTGGAATCGGCGGCATCCATGCAGCCGACCCGATGTCTCCCCTGGGAATCACTCCAAACTTCACCCGGATTTAGTCTGCAGAATGGTAGAATTCGATTTCGGATATCAGATTCGAATTCCAGCCTTGGCAGTGGGTTATTTTTCATAAAGACTCGCTACTCCGAACCAGGCTTAAAAAACTCGTGACAGCTACCTTACTCGCGACATGGCTTCGACGAAGTAGGCGGCGGTTTTGGAGCCGTTGTGGAGGTCGGAGATGTGGAAGAACTCGTTGGGGCCGTGGGCGTTGCAGTCGGGCATGCAGAAGCCGAGCATGAGCGAGTCGGCACCGAGGACTTGTTTGAAGAGCGGGAGGATCGGGAGGGTGCCGCCTTCGCGGATGAAGAAGGGCGGTTTGCCGAATCCTTTGGTGACGGCTTCGGCGGCGGCTTTCATGCCGGGGGAATCGATCGGGGCGGCGTAGGGTGCGCAGGCCGAGTGGGTGTGGACTTCGACCTTCACGCCCTTGGGTGCGTTGTTCATCACGGCTTGGTCGAAGGCTTTGGAGATTTTTTCGAAGTTTTGATCGGGGACGAGTCGCATCGAAACCTTGGCGGAAACTTTGGCGGGGATGATAGTGGAGGCCCCTTTGCCGGTGAAACCGCCGTACATGCCGTTGACATCAAGGGTGGGTCTGGCCCAGCGGCGTTCGAGGGTAGAGTATCCTTTTTCGCCGTCGAGGGTCGGTGTTCCCATGGCGACGCGATATTCTTCTTCGTTAAACGGGAGTTCGTTCATCTTCTTTTTTTCGTCGGGGGAGAGGGAGCGAACGTCGTCGTAGAAGCCGGGGATGGTGACGCGGTTTTCCTTGTCGCGGAGCGACGTAATGATCGCGGCGAGGGCGTTGCCGGGGTTGACGAGCGTGCCGCCGTAGGAGCCGCTATGAAGGTCTTGTTTGGGGCCGGTGACGACGATTTCCTTGTAGACAAGGCCTTTGGTGCCGTAGGTGATGGCGGGCGTGGTCAGGTCGAATTTCGGGGTGTCGGATAGGGCGACGTAATCGCAGGTGAGTTTGTCTTTGTGGTCCTTAATGACTTTATCGAGGTGGGGGGAGCCGATTTCTTCTTCGCCTTCGATCAAGTATTTGACGCGGATCGGGAGTTTACCGACGGTTTTCATCCAGGCTTCGGCGGCGAGAAGATGTGCCAAGACTTGACCCTTGTCGTCGGCGGAACCGCGAGCGAAGATTTGGCCTTCACGGATCGTGGGTTGGAACGGCGGAGAGTGCCACAGCGATTCATCGCCAGCGGGTTGGACATCGTAGTGGCCGTAGATGAGAACGGTCGGGCCGCCGTTGGCAGCGGGACCGCTGTCGGCAAGGACGCAAGGGTGACCTTCGGTTTCGACCAATTCGGCTTTGATGCCCGCGTCGGTGAGTAAACGAAGGACCCACTCGCCGCCGCGACGTGTGTCGGCTTTTCGGGCGGGGTCGGTGGAAATGGTGGCGAGTTTGAGGAAGTCTAATAGTCGTTGTACGCTTTTGTCTTTATTCGCTTCGAGATGGGCGATTACTTTGTCGATCATGGTTGCGTTCCTTGGCCGATTCGGTTCATGTACAAAAGCACGTTCACCGGCGAACATGCATCGGGGAATATCATAACGCGAAAGCAGTCGGTAGCATAGCGTGACCCTGCGGTTTACAATAATGAACTATGCACGGACCGTCTTCAGAGGAAAACCATCGATCCATTCTCGTGATCCTGCCGACGTGGGTGGGAGATTGCGTGATGGCCACGCCGACGTTGAGGGTGATTCGAAATCGTTTTTCCGAGGCTCGCATCACGTTTTTGATCGAATCGAATGTGCGAGATTTGGTGCGTGGCGGGGACTGGTTGGATGAATGTTTGGAGTGGCCGGATTCGGCGAAGCGAAAACCGTGGAACAAGGAATATCGCCGATTGGTTCATGAACTCCGCGATCGGGCGTTGGATTTGGCCGTGATTCTGCCGAATTCGTTTCGAGCGGCGTTGATCGCTAGGCTGAGCGGAGCGCGGAGGAGAATCGGGTATGATCGAGATGGTCGAGGTTGGTTGTTGACGGATCGGGTGCCGGTTCGAAACCGCCGAACAGAAAACCTGCAACCTCCCATGGAAGCAAGCTTCGAGGAATCGAATTGGCGGATGGACAGGATTCCCGATCGAAGCGGAGGGCGATACCGGCCTGTGCCGCTGGTGGAGTATTATGCGGATTTGGTCGAGGTTCTTGGTTGTGCCAGGCCAGGGCACGAGTTTGAACTTTTCACGACGGCGGAGGAAGATGACCGCATTGAGCGGCGGCTTTCGTCTTTGGGTTTCACTGGGGGGCGACCGCTTGTGGTTCTCAGTCCCGGCGCGAAATACGGAGCGGCCAAGTGTTGGCCGGTTGAGAAATTCGCGGCTGCGGCGGATTGTTTGGTCGAATCGGATGATGCCGCAGTACTGATCACATGCGGTCCCGGAGAGGAACCGATCGCGCGAGAAATCGGCGGGTTGATGCGGAAACCCCACCATGTATTGGATGATCCGAGGCTGACGTTGGGAGAGCTGAAATCGCTTATTCGTCGATGCGATCTGCTGCTCTGCAACGATGCCGGTCCGAGGCACTTTGCCAAGGCGTTCAACGTTTCCGTGGTGACCGTTTTCGGCCCCACGCACCCGGCTTGGACTGCCACGAAGTATCCGTTGGAACGCATCCTGCGCATCGACGTGGATTGCGGCCCGTGTCAACAACGCATTTGCCCGTTGGGTCATTTGAAATGCATGAACGAGCTATCGGTCGAGTCGGTGGCGGCGGCGTGTCGAGAGTTGCTTCAACAACGACTGGCGATGACCGCCCGATGAATTCCTCGCCTGACTGTCCGGTTTCTGCCGAGAGTTCGATCGTCGTGGTGAACGATTTGCAGGTTCTCAAGGACTACGAGTCTGTGCTCGCCGCGAATGGATTGAACACGTTGGATGCCCTCTTTCAAGTGAGGGGTACCGAGGTGTTGAGTAAGCCGGGATTGGATTCATGGAGAGAGCGGCTTCGATTGACACTTGTTGACGGGGGTCAACTTCGGCAGTTTTATCTCAAGCGATTTTCGAAGCCGCCCGGGGGCGCTCGGCGTGAGGTTCGTCGCGCGGGTTTGGGGGCGAGGAGTGTGGCGGGGGCGGAGTGGTTCGCGTCGCGAGCGCTTTCGCAGGCGGGTGTTCCTGGTGTCAAAGCGGTGGCATTTGGGGAGGAGCACCGTGGGAATCGTGAGGTTCGAAGCGCGGTGGTGACGGCTGCTGTACCCGGAAAGTCGCTTGAATCGTGGGTGCGACAGTGGTCGACGGGTGATCGAGCGATGATTCGGGGTTTGTTGCGGCCTTTGGCAAGATTGGTTTCGGACCTGCACGTTTGCGGTTTTGTGCATCGAGATTTCTACCTGTCGCATGTGTTTTTTGATCCGATGAATGCGAATCGACCGTTTTGCTTGATCGACTTGCAACGCATGATACGGCCAACGATGCGGAGGCGTCGTTGGATGGTCAAGGACTTGGCCGCTCTGAATGTGTCGACGCCGATGGAACTGGTGACCCGGACGGATCGGCTGCGCTGGTTCAAGATGTATTTGGGAACGGGTGCAGGGAATCGTGAGGCGCGGAAGATGGCGTGGTGGATCATCGGAAAGGCTCTTTCGATGCAGCGACATGAACAGCGACGCCAGGCACGATTTCGCGCGGCAAACGAAACGGCTGCTTCACATGTTGAACGACCCCCCTGTAGTCCCCCCTTAAACGGGGGACAGAGAGAGAGGGGACTGGTGCGGTGAAGGTCGCTGTCGTTTGTGAGTGGTTGGATGCTTGGCGGGGCGGGGCGGAAACGTCGACGCTGCAATACCTTCATCACCTTCGAGCGAAGGGCGTGGAGGTGCACGTGTTCACGCGCAGTCGACCGGCGGCGGCACCCGATCTGCACGTCCACGTGGTGAACGGTGCGGCCATGACGCGGACGCGGCGGAGCATGACGTTCGCATATCGCGTGGAGCACATGCTCCAACGGGAATCGTTTGACGTGGTGCACGCGGTGTCGCCTTGTCGCGGCGCCGATGTCTATCAACCGCGAGGCGGATTGGTGGCCGAGTCGATTGAGCGGAATCTGGTGTTGTTGAGGGGCAAGCCCCTTCAAACGTTGAAGAGATACGCGAATCGGTTCAACTTCCGGCAGCGTCACCAATTGGCACTTGAGCGGAAAATGATGATGGACCCCTCGGGGCCACAAATCGTGGCGATTTCCAGCTATGTCGCTCGACAATTGAAGCATCATTATGGAATACCGGATGATCGAATTCACTTGATCTACAACGGAGTGGACGCGGATGTCGGCACGGTGGATCTCCGGGCGCGAAATCGGGATCTAATCCGACGGGAATTCGGGCTGGATGCCGACGATTATCTTGTCATTTTGGTTGCCCACAATTTTCGGCTGAAGGGCGTTCATCGTTGGTTGGAGGCGGCGGCGCTTTTGCGAGGGCGAAGAAATCTGAAGCTTCGCTCTTTGGTGATTGGCAAGGGAGAATCGAGAAAATGGCACCAGTTGGCTGCGCGGTTGGGAGTGCAGAATATGGTGACCTTCGTCGGGCCGACGGATCGAGTACAAGCTTTTTATCATGCCGCGGATGTCCTGGTGCATCCGACGTATTATGATCCGTGCAGTCGCGTGGTGTTGGAGGCGATGGTGTCCGGGTTGCCGGTGGTGGCTACTCGTTGGGACGGTGCGAGCGAAATCATTATTGAGGGTGAAAACGGATTTGTGGTTCAAGACCCTGGGGATGTCGCGTTGCTCGCGGATCGGGTGGAGGCGTTGCATGATCCGAACACCCGCCGTCGAATGGGCGAGGCAGCGCGGACGATTACTCCGCAAGTCAGCATGGCCAGGAATGCGGACGCGATGATTCGGTTGTTTGAAAGTTTATTGAAGGTGGAGCGCGTGCCGGCATGATGGTCACGACGATCCTGATGGCGTTGATGAATTATCTGATGGGGGGAATCCCGTTCGGTCTGATCATCGGCAAGTTGCATGGCGTGGACATTCGAAGGGTCGGGAGCGGAAACATCGGCGCGGCCAATGTCGGCAGACATTTGGGGCGGAAGTGGGGGATTTCGGTTTTTGTTTTGGATGCGGCCAAGGGGGTGGTGGCGGCTATCCTCTCCGGTCAGTTCGTTTACGCACCGTCGGAACAAGCTGCTTCGAGTTCGATCCCCGCGTTGTGTTGGCTGGGCACGAGTCTTTGTGCCGTGTTGGGTCACAACTATTCTCCGTTCCTGTCATTTCGCGGGGGAAAGGGTGTGGCGACTTCGCTTGGCGTGGCGATTGGGATTTATCCCGATCTGTCTTGGGCCGCCCTCGGCGGTTTTGTCATGTGGATGTTCGGCGTCGGGATCACCCGGATGAGTTCGGTCGGTTCGCTGCTTGGAGCGATGTCGTTTCCTCTTTTTGCAATCGGGATTACCCTTCTTCGAAAGCAATCGCTCGCCCAACAATGGCCGTTCGTCGCGTTCGCTTGTCTCATCGCGGTTTTCGTCGTCGTTCGTCATAAGGCCAATATCACGCGCATCCTCGCTGGAACCGAGACGCGTTTAGGACCGCCGAACCCCCAGCCGTCTTCCAAAGTTGTTGTGTAAAAAATGAATAAAGAATTACAGAAGTGACGCCTCTTCTTCTTGATTTCCGCATCTTTTGAAACCCGGACTTTAAGATCGGACGAATCCCATAATGACCTCTTATTGCCGCTACCGATGAATATAGTTAGGGTGTTTCGTTTTCGGGCGGCGGATCGTTCGATAAGACGAAATTTCGTGCCGAAGCGAAGTAGAAGCACTACAATCAAAAGGCAACGTATGCGGATTCAATCAATAAGGTCGAGGCACCTACCACCATGTTGAGCAGTAAAACCGATCATCTGAAGATTCTTGTATTAGGACACCCCGTAGGCGAAGAGGACATCAGTCGCTGGTTAGGCGAACAAGGTGCCGTGGCTCGGGCGGATACGGTTGAAGCGGCAGCTAAGGTTCTTCGTGGAGAGTCGTTTGATTGGGTGATTTGTTCCGGCGCGGACCTTGCTCGGTTGCGGGACATGACCGTTTCTGCTCAAGCGACGGCGATCGTCGACAGCATCAATCAAGGCGTCTGTCTGGTGAACGGCAAAGGGGACATCGTGTGGTGCAACGCGCGAATGTCCGCGTTTGCGGTTCCTGTGCGGGAACGCGTGCAACGATGTTGCGAGGATACCTATCGTTGGGCGGAAGTTGAAACGCAAGCCACAACCCTAACCACACGAAGCAGGCGATTCAGTTTTTCTTTCCCCGATCATGGTCATTTCGAGGTGACTTGCACGCCGGTATTTGATGTTCATGGTCGTCCGATCCAAGTGGCGGCGGTGGTGTGGGACGTTTCCTATTCAAGGCGATTGCAAGACAAGATCGACGCGATCGACCGGGCCGGTCGTGAACTCGTCGGTCTGGACGTCGACCAGTTTTCCAAGCTCGACACCCAAGACCGATTGGCATTGTTGGAGCAGAAGATTCTTCGATCCACGAAAGAATTATTGCACTTTGATAATTTTGAGATTCGGGTTTTGAATCGCAGGTCCAATCGGTTGGACCTGGTGTTGGCGTCGGGCATGCCTGCGGATGCGGAGCACGTGGAGTTGTACGCGGTGCCGGAGGGCAACGGGATTTGCGGGTATGTTGCGTCGCGTGGTCAAAGCTATATTTGTCCAGACGCTACGTGCGATCCGCGTTATTTGCCGGGTTTGACCAATGCCCAATCATCGTTGACGGTTCCGTTGCGCATTCACGATCGCGTGGTAGGCGTGGCGAATTTTGAAAGCACGAGGCAGAGCGCTTTTAGCGAGGACGATCGGCAGTTTGCGGAAATTTTCGGGCGATATGTGGCCCTTGCTCTTCATATCCTGGAACTTCTGGTCTCCGAGCGCCAAGCGACAACCGGACAGGTCTTTCGCAATGTGATGTCCGAGATCACCAGTCCGCTCAACAGCATTCTGACGGAGGCAGAGACGGTCATCGAGGATTACATCGGTCACGACGACGTTCGGCGCCGGGTTCGCAACATTTCGGAATTGGCCGTTCGCATTCGAGAAACGAATCGAGCTTGCACGCAAACCAAAGCGGGATTCATCGGCGTTGCACCGGCCAAACCGCGCGTGGCCGATCCGATCCTTCAGGGCAAGCGAATTCTTGTCGCCGACGATGAGGAGACGATTCGGGAGACGGTACGGGACGTCTTGGCCGGGTATGGTTGTGTTGTGTCGATCGCTCGGGATGGCGCAGAAGCCGTGGAGCTTTTGACCGCGGACCCATTCGATCTGGTGTTGAGTGACATCCGCATGCCGCTGAAAAACGGATATGAGGTTTTCGCGGCGGCCAAGGCGCTCAACCCGAAGATTCCAGTCATCTTGGCCACCGGATTTGGATATGATCCGAGTCATTCCATTGTTCGCGCTAGGCGTGAGGGTCTAGCGGCCGTGCTTTTTAAGCCGTTCAAGGTCGACCAATTACTCCAAGAAATCCGCAGCGCGTTGCAGGTTGGGTAGAACACTTTTCGATCAAGTGTAGCGGTTATGCATTCAACCAAGTTGTCCAAGTGCTGAATGTCTGCGCGATCTGAAGCCCGCGGCTCGCTTTTGCGTTTCTACTTTTAGGTTGAAAACGAGGTTATGGGCGAAGTCGTCGTAAAAACAGGTGTTTTGTTCATTTCAAAAGGTGTACATTCTCGAATCGTCAGTGACCACGACGACCAATCCGCCGCAGGCGCGGGAAAGGGGGGATTTCGGCGCAACGGGAATTTCAGGTTTTGAAAACGATTTGGCACGGCTCTTGCTCGCTAAATTTGCGGGAGGCTTGTTTGATGCGGAGAAAGTGAAAGCGGAATAGGATCAGTGTCAGTCGAGCGGAAGTGGAAATCGCGCGGTGAGCGAATCTACCGTTCGGAGTGAATCGCGGGAGTCCTAAGTCATGGCTGCACCTACGCCGTTCGTGCCGAAACAACAGGTGATCATCCAACCCGCGCATTTTGGGGCGATTATCGACTCGCTTCGTGAAGACGGGTTTCAAGTCATCGGTCCGACTCTTCGTGACGGGGCCATTGTTTACGATGAAATCGAGGGTGAGAAGGACCTGCCGATCGGGTGGACGGATGTGCAAGAAGCGGGGAAGTATCGGTTAGTTCCTCGTGGTGACAAGGCTTGGTTTGGATACAACGTCGGTCCGCAATCTTGGAAGCGATTTCTGCACTCGCCGCTTCAGCGACTTTGGGCGGCGAAGAGGAACGGGCAGGACATGGAAATTACGCCGGAGCACGCATCGTCGAGCAAGCGAGCGTTTGTCGGCGTGCGGAGTTGTGATCTTCACGCCATTGGCGTTCTCGACCGGGTTCTGTTGGACGGGTCGGTTACTGATCCACACTATGCAGCCCGTCGCAAGAATCTGTTCATTATCGCGGTAAACTGTGCACAGGCTGGTGGAACTTGTTTCTGTGCCTCCATGAATACAGGGCCCAAGGTGACTGCGGCCGTCGATCTGCGGGTGACCGAGTTCCCTTCGGATACGGACCACCATTTCGTTGTGGAGGCGGGGTCGGAAGCAGGCGCGCAGATGATCGAGTCGATTCCGCGCTCGCCCGCGGATAAAGTGCACCATCGTGCCATCGACGATCTCATGGAGCAAGTTGCTGGGCAAATGGGACGGACGATGGACACCACCGGGGTCAAGGATTTGCTTTACGCCAATCGAGAACATCCGCGCTGGCAGCAGACCGCGGAGCGATGTCTGGGGTGCGCGAACTGTACGATGGTTTGTCCGACATGTTTTTGCACGACGGTGGAGGATGTGACGGACTTGACCGGGACCGAGGCCCAGCGCACGCGCCGTTGGGATTCATGCTTCACGATGCCGTTTTCGTATATCGTCGGAGGCAGCGTTCGACCTGGTATCAGTGCCAGATATAGACACTGGCTGACGCACAAACTGGGATCGTGGTGGGATCAGTTTGGAAGTTCAGGATGCGTGGGTTGCGGTCGGTGTATTACGTGGTGTCCGGTTGGAATCGATTTGACGGAAGAAGTGAGAGCTATTCGTGAAACTTCGGCGGTGTCGCCGCCCAAAGCTGTGTGACGGAGATTGTCATGGAAACCCAATCGCTGGAAAAGATCGTGCGGGAGCATCCGTTTTTCGAAGGCATGCGCGAAGAGCACATCGCCGTGTTAACGGGCTGCGCGAAAAACGTTCGTTTTGAGGTCGGGGAGTTTCTGCTCAAAGAGGGTGAGGACGCGAGAGTTCTTTATCTTTTGCGGGCGGGGAAAGTCGGGATTGAGGCTCATGTTCCGGGCAAGGGAGCCATGCAGGTCGGAAGAGTAGGCGAGGGTGATGTTTTGGGATGGTCTTGGTTGGTGCAGCCGTACAGGTGGCACTTTGACGCGCGGGCGGTGGAGGTGACTCGGGCGTTGGAACTCGACGGAACGTGTCTTCGGGAGAAGTTTGAGAAGGACCACGAGCTGGGCTACGAGGTGTTGAAGCGATTCGTGGCCGTCATCGCACAGCGATTGGAATGGACGCATATGCAGGTGTTGGACGTATATCGAAACGGGTAGGTTTCCGGGGATGGGTCGTTATGATTCTTGAAACCGCAAAAGAAGGCGCCCGGCTGATGAGGGATCCGATGGTGCCGGAATGCCTGCGCATTTCGCGCGTTGTGCGCGAGACCCATGATACGTTCACCCTTGAACTCGATGTTGGAGAACGGTCCGGCGGATTCAGTTTCACGCCGGGTCAATTTAATATGCTTTACTTGTTTGGGGCAGGAGAAGTCCCCATTTCCATCAGCGGTGATCCGGGTGAGCCGGGGCGATTGATTCATACGATTCGAGCAGCGGGAACGGTCACGCGGGCGATGGCTTCGATCCAGGGCGGCGGGCAACTGGGGGTGCGCGGTCCGTATGGTCAAGGTTGGCCGATGGAGGAGGCGAAAGGGCACGACGTGCTTCTGATGGCCGGTGGAATCGGGTTGGCGCCGTTACGACCAGCGATCTATCACATCTTGCGGCATCGCGATTGGTTTGGGCGGGTTGTTGTGTTGTATGGCACGCGAACGCCGGCGGACGTATTGTTTTCGCGCGAGCTGGAAAAATGGCGCGGGCGGCTTGACGTTTCGTTGCACGCGACGGTGGATCGCGGCGGTCGAGAATGGCGCGGTCATGTCGGGGTGGTTACGTCGTTGTTGCCGCTCGTGAAGTTTGAGCCTGCGGACACCGTGGCCATGTTGTGCGGGCCGGAAATCATGATGCGATTTGGCGCACGCGATCTTGTTGCACGAGGGATTCCGCAAGAAAGCATGTTTCTGTCGATGGAACGGAATATGAAGTGCGCGATTGGGTTTTGTGGGCATTGTCAGTATGGACCGAGTTTTGTTTGTAAGGACGGGCCGGTGTATCGGATGGACCAGGTTACGCCGTTGTTGAATGTTCGGGAGATTTGATCGGCTATGAAGGCAAAAGGAAAACCCAAGCTGGCGGTGTGGAAGTTCGCATCGTGCGACGGGTGCCAACTCAGTCTGCTGGACTGCGAGGATGAATTGTTGGCGGTTGCGGGGGCCGTCGAAATTGCCAATTTTGCGGAGGCGTCGCGTGCGATCGTGAAGGGGCCTTATGACTTGTCGCTCGTGGAAGGGTCGATTACGACGCCGCATGATGCGGAGCGGATTCACCCTATTCGGCGGATGTCCAAGAAGTTGGTGACGATCGGGGCGTGTGCGACGTCCGGCGGGATTCAGGCGCTGAGAAATTTTCGGAATGTAAAGGACTTTGTCGCGGCGGTGTATGCGACACCGTCCTATATTGACACGTTGGCGAAGTCGACGGCCATTGCGGACCATGTTCCGGTTGATTTTGAACTGCGAGGTTGCCCGATCAACAAACATCAACTGTTAGAAGTGATCCTCGCTTTTTTGCATGGACGTAGGCCGAATGTTTCAGGCCATAGCGTCTGCGTGGAGTGTAAGATTCGTGGCACGGTATGCGTGATGGTGGCGCATGGGACGGCGTGTTTGGGGCCGGTGACGCACGCGGGGTGCGGAGCTTTGTGTCCGACGTATCATCGAGGATGTTACGGATGCTTTGGTCCGAATGACTCTCCGAATATGGGTTCGATCTCGGACGCTTGGATACGGTCCGGGCGAAGTCGTGAAGAGGTGGTTCGTGTGCTTCGGACATATAATGCTGCCTCCGACGCGTTTGCGAAGCAAACCATAGCGCTTGAAGTGGTGAAGAGTAAATAGTGGAGCCTTGACGGGTTCGCTGTAGTGTTCGACATAGGGTCAAGCTCATGACACAAAGAGGGTTGCGAACGATCAAGGTGGATTATCTCGCTCGGGTGGAGGGGGAAGGGGCGTTGACGATCAAGCTCCGAGGCGATGAAGTCCAACAGGTTGAACTGCGGATCTTTGAGCCGCCGCGATTTTTTGAGGCGTTTTTGCGCGGTCGATCGCCGATGGAAGCGCCCGACATTACCGCTCGGATATGCGGGATTTGTCCGGTGGCGTATCAGATGAGTGCATGTCATGCGATTGAGGATGCTCTCGGGGTGAAGGTGGATGGGCCGTTGCGAGCGCTACGGCGATTGCTCTACTGTGGGGAGTGGATCGAAAGCCATGTGTTGCACATGTTTATGCTGCACGCGCCGGATTTTCTTGGATACGCCGATGCGTTGACGATGGCCAAGGATCACCCCGATCGAGTCAAAGCGGGTTTGCGGATGAAGAAAGCGGGCAACGCCATTGTGTCCGTCGTCGGTGGTCGAGAGATTCATCCGATCAATGTTCGGATCGGTGGGTTTTATCGAGTTCCGAGTAAAGCGGAGTTGCACAAGCTGCTGGACGAATTGAAGTGGTCGCGGGATGCGTCTTTGGACAGTCTCACGTGGATGGCCGGTTTCGAGTACCCGGATTTTTCGCGCGATTATGAGTTCGTGGCATTGACCCATGCCGACGAATATCCGTTTTGCGAAGGGCGCCTTGTTTCGAACAAGGGAATGAACATCGCAGTTCGTGAGTATGATGAGTATTTCGTGGAGGAACATGTTGAGCGATCGACGGCCCTTCAATCCAGCATCAAAGCGCGGGGGGAATATCTATGTGGTCCGCTGGCGCGAATCAATTTGAACTTCGATCGTTTATCGCCCATCGCAAGGACCGCAGCCAAAGAGATCGGATTTGGCATCCCGTGTACCAATCCCTTTAAGAGCTTGATGGCACGCGGGATTGAGACGTTGCAAGTCTTCGATGAAGCCATTGGACGGATTGAATCCTACGAGCCGCCGGATCGTTCTCAAGTTAAAGCGGAGATTCGCCCCGGAGTTGGATATGGTTGCACCGAAGCCCCGCGTGGAATTCTCTACCATCGTTATCGAATCGGGCCCGACGGATTGATCAGCGATGCTAAGATTGTCCCGCCGACGTCGCAGAATCAGAAGTCAATCGAAGGCGATTTGCGATCCATCGCCCCACGACTTGCGGCGATGTCGCAAGACGACGCAACCTGGTTGGCCGAGCAAACGGTTCGGAATTACGATCCTTGCATTTCCTGTTCGACGCATTTTCTCAAACTCAAGATCGAGCGAGAGTGATGAAGCCGACCGTTCGCGTGATTGGGTTGGGGCAGCGCGTGGCCGGGGACGACGGAGTCGGGTTGGCCGTCGTGGATGAGCTTTGTTCGAGGGGTGTGGCGGATGACGTCGATCTGGTAGCGGTATCGGACGCGAGCGATTTGCCGTGGTTGCTCGGTGACGTTGAGACGGTTGTGATGGTGGACGCCGCTTCAACCAACGGACCATCGGGCCAGGTTTTGCAATTGTCTCTTGACGAATTGAGGGATGCGGAAGTTCGGCCCGTTTCAACGCACGGACTGGGTGTCGTGGCCGCTGTTGAATTGGCGAATCTACTGAACTTGAGCACCGCGGAGTTGAAGGTGCACGTTGTGTGTATCACGATTGAGCAACCTCGGGAGTTCACGACTACACTGTCATCTCGCGTTTCGGCGGCGGTGCCTGTTGCGGTCGATCTGGTGTTTGAATTGATCGGAGGTAAGGCGTGCACGAATCCCAAATAGCGAAAAAAGTTTTGGATGTCGTTCTTCAACGGGCAGACGGCGACCGTGCGACTCGCGTGAGGGGCGTTTGCGGATGGGTCGCCGAAACAGAGTCGTTGTCGACGAATAGCCTCGCTTTTCACTTCGACGCTCATGCGAAAGGAACGATCGCCGAAGGGGCCAGGTTGGAGCTGAAACTGACTGTTGTCTACGCCAAGTGCCAGGACTGCGACACTCGATTCGCACCGGACCATCATGTTACGATTTGTCCATCCTGTAGTTCGCAGAACGCGATACTGTTGAGCCCAACGGGATTGGGGGTCGATTCCATCGATGTTGAATGACCGTGGTTCTGTCCGCAGACTGAGGATTACTGTACAAGGCATTGTGCAAGGAGTCGGATTTCGCCCGTTTGTATATCGGGTTGCGACGGACAACGCTCTCGTCGGATGGGTCCGTAACACTTCCGCCGGCGTTGATATCGAAGTCCAAGGGTCCGACGCAAGCCTCGACCGATTTGTTCGAACCGTACGACAAGAGCCCCCTCGTCATGCGTTGATCAACCGTTGCCATGTCACCGAGGTTCTCCGGGCGGATGAACTTGCGTTTCGAATCGATAACAGCGGTGGTGAAGAAGACTGTACCGCAGTTCTTCCCGCCGATCTCGCTACCTGCGAACTATGTATTCAAGAGTTTTCAGCATCCTCAGAGCGCCGTTTTCAATACCCGTTTACGAATTGTACCGAGTGCGGACCCCGATTCTCGATCATTGAGAGCATGCCCTACGATCGGCCGCGTACTACCATGCGCGCCTTTTCGATGTGTTCAGCTTGCCGCGCCGAATACATCAACCCGCGGGACAGGAGGTTTCATGCCCAGCCGATTGCCTGTCCGGAGTGCGGTCCGCATGTGTTCCTAACCGATTCGATCGGCCGCGTCTTGGCTGAACGAGAGCTAGCCGTCGAGCAAGCGGGGTTAGCGATCTGCGGGGGGCGGATCGTGGCACTCAAGGGTATCGGCGGGTATCAAATTCTTGTCGATGCGACAAACGAATACAGCGTCGCCGAACTGCGAAGACGAAAGCACCGCGACGAGAAGCCGTTTGCTTTGATGTGTCGATCGCTTGAAATGGTCGAAGAATACTGTGAGGTGTCCGAGAATGAGTCGCAGTGGCTTCGGTCGGCACAAGCACCGATTGTGTTGTTGAAGCGGCACAAGAGTCGGCCGAGCGATAAGGTGCTGGGAATTGCAGACTGCGTTGCGCCGCGAAATACGCGGTTGGGAATCATGCTCCCCTACACGCCTCTGCATCATCTTCTGTTGGAGAGACTAGAGAAGCCCATTGTCTGTACTAGTGGTAACCACTCAGAGGAACCGATCTGTATCGACGATGACGACGCTCTTCAACGATTGAGTGAAATAGCGGATGTATTTTTGACTCATGATCGGCGAATCGTAAGGCATGTGGATGATTCGGTGGGACACTGGGATGGAAGCGGATTCCAACTTTTGCGACGTGCGAGGGGATTTGCGCCGTTGCCTATTGATCTTGGATTGGATGGTCCGACGATTTTGGCAGTGGGCGGCCAATTGAAGAGTTGCGTGGCTCTACGAATCGGTTCACAGGTTGTGTTGAGCCAGTGCATCGGTGACTTGGGAAACGCTGGTGGCCGGGCGCTTTTTGAACGGACGATTGAGGAGCTGGTTTCATTCTACAGTGCCAACGTTAGAGTCATAGCGTGTGATTGTCATCCCGATTACGCTTCCACGATACACGCGACGGCGTTGGCTAAGGAATGGGGCGTTCCCATTCTTTCTGTGCAACATCACCATGCCCACATCGCGTCGGCGATGGCCGAGCATGGGTTGGAGGGTGAGGCGCTCGGGCTGTCATGGGATGGCACTGGATATGGAACGGACGGAACGATCTGGGGCGGTGAAGCGCTTTTGTGTAGCAGGACTGAATTCAGGAGAATCGGATCTTTGCGACCGTTTGCTTTGCCCGGTGGAGAAAAGGCCATTAAGGAACCGAGGCGTGCGGCCTTGGGATTATTGTATGCAATGATCGGCTGTGAGGCGGAGAAACATGCTCGAGCCTGGTTTGCGAAGAGTGAATGGAAGGCAATACTGGGCATGTTGAGTCGTTCGGTGAATTGTCCTCGCACAACGAGCATGGGCCGGCTTTTTGACGCGGTGGCGGCTATCATCGGAGTTCGAACGGTCGACCGATTCGAAGGTCAGGCGGCCATGGAACTACAATTTGCGGCGGAAGAGGTTGCACACGCGGACCCCTATCCATTTTCACTGTGTAAAGGGGACTTCGCGCAAGCGGATTGGGAGCCGATGATTCGGGAGATTGTTTCCGATGTGACTGTAGGCGCGCCGACAGGTGTCATCGCGGCCAAGTTTCACGCGTGGCTGGGTTCACTGGCCGTTGAATGGGCGAAGGTGGCAAGGCAGCAGCGCGTTGTTTTGAGCGGAGGATGTTTTCAGAACCTGTTGTTGGCTAAGACGGTTCGCCATCGACTGGAAGACGCAGGTTATGAAGTTTTCACGCATCGGCTTGTACCGCCGAATGACGGAGGGATTGCTCTAGGTCAGGTACTTGTGGCCGCCGCACTATGTAGTCAGAATGAGACTTCGGTGATAAAGTCAAAGAGCCAGTTGGGAAGTGCGATCCAACAGTGACGGGAGGGCGACTATGTGTTTAGGCATACCGGGAAGAATTCTCAGTGTTCAAGAGGGGGACCTCCGAAGTGGAAGAGTTGAATTCGGTGGAGTGACCAAAGATGTCTGTCTGGCGTATGTTCCGGAAGCTGTTGTTGGTGACTATGTAATTGTTCATGTCGGGTTTGCGATCAGTCGGCTGGATGAGGAGCAAGCCAAGCAAACTTGGACCTATCTCGAGCGAATGGGCGACTTGGCGGAACTTGAAGAGCGATCCCACACATGAAATTCATCGACGAGTATCGCGCTGCGCCGGAGGTGAGGCGCTTGGCCGTGGGGATTCGAGCAATCACCACGAGGCCTTGGCGGATCATGGAGGTTTGCGGCGGCCAGACCCATGCGATTGTTCGCTTCGGCATCGATCAGCTGTTGCCCGACAAAATCACGCTTATTCACGGCCCGGGATGTCCAGTGTGCGTGACGCCTTTGGAGCTGATTGATCGAGCATTGGAGATCGCGTCGCGACGTGAGGTTATTTTCTGTTCGTTCGGGGACATGCTTCGCGTTCCTGGTTCAAGGTCGGATTTGCTAACGGTTAAATCATGCGGTGGAGACGTGCGTATCGTCTATTCTCCGTTGGACGCATTGCGAGTCGCGCAGGAGAACCTAGGGCGCGAGGTGGTATTTTTCGGCGTGGGGTTCGAGACCACCGCCCCTGCGAATGCCATGACTGTTTATCAAGCCAAAAAACTCGGAATTAAAAACTTCTCCTTATTGGTCTCGCATGTAACCGTACCGCCGGCGATGGAAGCGATTCTATCCTCTCCGGCCAATCTCGTTGAGGGCTTCCTCGCCGCGGGACATGTGTGTACGATCATGGGCATTGAACCCTATGGTCCGATCGCTGCCAAATACAGAGTGCCCATCGTTGTCACCGGATTTGAGCCTTTGGATATACTTCAAGGCCTGCACATGTGCGTGGCGCAGCTTGAAACCGGCCGAGCGGAAGTGGAAAACCAATACGCTCGATCGGTACGATCCGACGGCAACGGACCGGCGAGGCGGATGATCGAGGAAGTGTTCGAGATCGTCCCGCGCAAGTGGCGCGGGATTGGAACGATTCCGAATAGTGGGTATGGACTTCGCGCCGAATATCGAGAGTTCGATGCCGAACTGAGATTCGACGTGGGTGCGATGGTTACCGAAGAATCCACGACTTGCATCAGCGGTCTCATTCTTCAGGGCTTGAAGAAACCGAGGGAATGTCCGGCATTTGGAGCCTCCTGTACGCCGGAGAATCCGCTCGGGGCGACGATGGTATCCTCGGAGGGAGCGTGTGCGGCCTATTACCGCTATCGCCGCGCCGGGGTGGAAAGGGTCTCCACTTCGGTCGCAACGTGAGTGGGTTTGATTTATGGAGATATCAGAGTTCAGCATGAATTGCCCTTCGCCGTTGTCGCGTCATACCACGATTCAAATGGCACACGGCGGCGGCGGTCGACTTATGCGCGAGTTGATTGAGGGTGTGTTTCTCCCCGCGTTCGCCAGCTCGGCAGGTGCGGCTCGCCATGACAGCTCGGTAGTGAACATGAACGGTTCCAGGCTCGCATTCACGACGGATAGCTATGTCGTTCATCCCTTGTTTTTTCCCGGCGGCGACATCGGCAAGCTGGCCGTGTACGGAACCGTCAATGATTTGGCCATGTCGGGCGCGAGACCTCTGTACTTGAGTGCTTCCTTTATTCTCGAAGAGGGTTTTTCTCTCGAAATACTTCATCGAGTGGTCAGGTCCATGCGTGATGCCGCAAAACAATGTGCCGTTGAAATTGTCACCGGCGACACCAAAGTGGTGGATCGAGGGAAAGGCGATGGAGTTTTCATTACGACCGCGGGAATGGGCATCGTTGAAAGCCGAATGGAAATCGCGCCTCGACGAGTTCAGGTAGGGGATGTCATTCTCCTCAGCGGTGACATCGGACGGCACGGGATCGCTATCATGTCTGCCCGCGAAGGGTTGGCGTTTGATAGTCTGATTGAAAGCGATTGCGCACCTTTGGCGGCCACCGTAGGGCGGATTCTAGACGGTGGGATGGACATTCACTGTATGCGCGACCTTACCCGTGGCGGGTTGGCTTCGGCGCTGAATGAAATTGCCACGGACATTGGAGTGGATATTGAAATAAATGACGACGCAATTCCCGTTCACTCCGCAGTCCGAGGAGCCTGTGAAATTCTCGGATTGGACCCGTATTATGTAGCCAACGAGGGGAGGTTTGTCGTTTTTGTTCCGCAAGCAAATGCGGCGGATGTTCTTGCAGAATTGAAAAAAAGCGACGTGTCGAAAACAGCCGTGCTTATTGGTTGTGTCACAAAATCGGGGCGCGGTGCGGTCGTGGTCCGCAATTCTTTCGGGTTATTTAGGTTATTGGACCTCCTTTCTGGAGAGCAACTTCCACGAATCTGTTGAGTGTATCCCATATTAACAAGGCTATCTTATCTACACCATCTACTCTTCCCGCTTCAACCATCGGACCTTGACTGTTCTTCAAGTAACGGTATACTCCCTACACTTAAGACAGGCCCAGAGTCGTTGAGAGTCGCGAGTGGGTGTGGGTGCGTTCCAGCCTGTGGGGAGGGAGTCTACCAATTGTTGACCAACTGGAAAATGCGCGTTCTTGTTGGACTTCTTTGATGACTTCATGTCCTCGCGATGCGGAAACGGTCCGAGAAACGAGTGAACTGTGGCGAGATTGAGCGAAAACGGGGGAACGTACTTCGACGTATTTGTCGTTTCGATTGGCGGTACGTTTGATCCCAGTTTGGCGATTGCGGCAGCGCGGGCCGGCGGGGTTGGGATACTCGATCTCACTTTCTTAAAAAACGTTGAAATCGGTCTTTCCGCAAGCAAGCGGTTGGCCGCTTTATCTCGGGGCCGATTCGGATTGCTTATCCACGGGAGATTGGGAGAAGTTGAGAGCGCGGTCCTAAAGGAAGTCGGCCACTGCGATACGATTTGCATTCTCGGTGATGGGTCCGACGGAATTCATCAAGTCATTGCACGCTGTCGAGATGTCGCGCGCCGAGTCGGGATCGTCGTTACGCGAACCGCGGATGTGGCCACTGCGAACCAAATCGGGTGCGATTTTGTTGTCGTTAAAGGGCACGAAAGCGGCGGTGTTGTAGGAGAAATGTCCACTTTTGTGCTGCTTCAATATGCGCTGGCCAATACATCTCTTCCGGTCGTAGCGTGGGGGGGAATAGGACCGAGTAGTGCGGCGGGTTGTCAGGCGGCCGGAGCGGTAGGAGTAGTATTGGATTGGGCGGTTGCCCTGACTCGTGAATCGCCATTGCCGGATCGATTTCGCAAACGACTGGCGGCGATGGATGGTTCGGAGACGGCCGCCTTGTCGCTTGGCGGAGGCTTATTTTGCCGGTTGTATCATCAGCCGGATTTTACGGCACGCGAGCGGTTGTCGGCATTCATTGAAGAAGGTGCATCGAAGTCACGCGATGACACTTCTCTTGAAGAATTCATGGCCTCGCTGTTACGCGAAACTAAAGCCGAGGATCGGTTGTGGCCTATGGGTCAAGACGCGGCTTTTGCGTCGAAATGGGTTGAACAAGCGCCTACCGTGGCGGCGATAATTCGGATGTTCGAAGCCGAGGTCCCGCGACTGGTGGCTGGGTCTCGAAATGCCAGGGCGTTGCAAAAGAACGGTCCTTTAGCGCAATCGCATGGCACTGAGTTTCCAATTGTGCAAGGCCCGATGACGCGGGTCAGTGATACGGCGGAATTCTGCGAAGCCGTGGCTGAGGGCGGAGGGTTGCCGTTCTTGGCGTTGGCGTTAATGCGAAAGGCTCAAGTTCGAGAGTTGTTAGTCAAAACGCGGGATCGACTCGGCGATCGACCCTGGGGAGTGGGCGTCCTTGGGTTTGTCGAGCGCGACCTGCAGATTGAACAGCTCGAGGTTGTTGAGGAGTTTCGACCGAAGTTTGCGATTATCGCAGGAGGTCGTCCGGATCAGGCGGCTTCGTTCGAGGCCAAAGGGATCGCCACTTACCTTCATGTTCCGTCACCGGCGATGCTCGACCTGTTCCTTCGAGAAGGTGCGAGACGCTTTGTTTTCGAAGGTCGTGAATGCGGTGGGCACGTCGGACCGCGAACGAGCTTTGTTCTGTGGGAATCGATGATTCGTGTGCTGGTCGATGCCGGTCTGTCGCCATCTGAACGAGCCAAGGTTCACCTTCTTTTTGCCGGTGGAATTCATGATGCGGTGAGTGGTGCCATTGTCTCTGCGCTCACGCAACCGCTTGTTGAGTTGGGAATGAATGTCGGCGTTCTCATCGGTACTGCGTACTTATTCACGAAGGAAGCGGTTGAATGTGGGGCCATCTTGCAACAGTTTCAAAACGTAGCTGTTGGCACCGATCATACCGTACTCTTCGAGACGGGGCCGGGGCATTTGATTCGCTGCGCGGAATCGGACTATCTTGCTTTTTTTGAAAACGAAAAACGACGACTCAAGGCGGACAAGCGAAGTCATGAAGAAATCCGTGCAACCCTTGAACGGCTCAACGTTGGCCGGTTGCGGATTGCGGCGAAAGGGATTGATCGAAGGGTCGACGCGCCGGCTGGTGATGATCCGTATGTGCCCGTTTCCGGGGTGGAGCAGCTTCGACAGGGCATGTACATGTTGGGTCAGGTCGCGTGTTTGCGCGATCAGGTTTGCACGATTCGACAACTCCATGAAGAGGTTTGCGAGGGAGCGGTAGCCAAATTGCGGGAGGTTCGACCGGTCGTTGATGTGGTCGAAAAGCGATGCGCGCCAACCCCTAAGCAATTGGATATTGCGATCGTCGGAATGTCGTGCCTGCTACCCGGTGCGGGGAATGTGGCCGAGTTTTGGGACAATATATTGTCGGGGCGCGACAGCGTGACCGAGATTCCGCCGGATCGATTTGACGCCGATGCGTGGTTTGACGAGGACCGAACTGCGCGGGACAAGAGCTACAGCAAATGGGGCGGATTCCTGCGTGATATTCCGTTTGATCCGTTGAAATATGGCATTCCGCCGGCGGCGATTCCGCATATTGAGCCGGTGCAACTTCTGGCGTTGGAGCTTGTGGATCAAGCGTTGCGCGACGCGGGGTACGCGAAGGACAATCCGCACGCCGAGCGGACCAGCGTGATTCTCGGCGCGGGCGGGGGCATGGGTGAACTGGGGACCAACTATGGCGTCCGCTCCATGCTGCCCGGGATTCTGCAAGGCGGAGATGACACGCTATGGCAGCAATTGCCGGAATGGACGGAGGATAGTTTTCCGGGATTCCTGCTTAATGTGATCGCCGGTCGAGCGGCCAATCGATTTAATTTTGGTGGAGTGAATTACACAGTAGATGCGGCGTGTGCATCGTCCTTGGCGGCGGTGTATCTGGCGTGTCGGGAATTGACGGACGGCACGAGTGATCTGGCGATCGCAGGCGGTTGTGACACCATGCAGCACCCGTTCGCATATATGGCGTTTTCGAAAACCTCGGCACTCTCTCCGCGCGGTCGGTCTCGGGCGTTTGACGCCGATGCCGACGGAATTGCCATCAGCGAGGGGTTGGCCGCGGTGGTGCTGAAGCGTCGGGAAGACGCGGAGCGAGACGGCGACAAAATCTATGCGGTGATCCGAGCCGTCGCGGGTGGATCGGACGGTCGAAGCAAGAGCATGACCGCGCCGTGCGCGCAGGGTCAAATGCGCACGTTGGAGAGAGCGTACAAGCAAGCGGGGTTTAGCCCGGCCACGGTGGGGCATTTTGAAGCTCACGGTACGGGTACGGCGTTGGGCGATGCGACGGAATGTGAAGCGCTTTCCAATCTTCTTGTGGCGAATGGAGCGCCGATTCGAAGCGCGGCAATTGGAAGTGTGAAATCGATGATCGGGCATACGAAGTGCACGGCGGGAGTGGCCGGACTGATCAAGAGTGCACTCGCTTTGCGCCATCGAGTCCTTCCGCCGACGTTGCATGTGACTCGACCGAACCCGAAAGCGAAGCTTCTCGATGGTCCGCTGTACGTGAATAGCGAGGCTCGACCTTGGTTGAAAACTGATTCGACCCGTCGGGCGGCGGTTTCGGCGTTTGGTTTCGGAGGGAGTAATTTTCACGCGGTTCTCGAGGAATACCGGGGTCACGCGGTGGCGAAAACCAAGGATGCAAGCGGGCGTCATCGGGCGAGTGAGTTGTTTCTGTTCGGGGTAGAGACGCGCGAGGCATTGGTCTCCCGCGTTAAGGGGCTAATTCAAGAGGTATCGGTTGGTTTAGCCGCCAATGGCGCTGTTGATCTCGCTAACTTGGCCTATACTTGGGACCGGCGACCTCGAAAAGGTAATGGCGCGGTTCGGGCGGCTGTGGTCGCTTCCTCGGTGCGAGAATTGCTCACGCAACTTTCTTCGATGACACAGATTGGCACTGCGCAAAACGCAGGTCGCCTTGCTCTCTCGGCGGGCGTTTTCTTTTCCGATCGAGCCGTGGATCCGAACCGGAAGATCGCGTTTTTATTTCCTGGCCAGGGTTCGCAATACGTAAACATGATGCGTGATCTGGCGATGGAATTTCCGGAGATTGCGGCGTGGTTGTCGCGTGCGGACGAGACGCTGAAGGGATCCTTTGATCGGCGGTTGAGTGAGTTTGTTTTTCCGCCACCCAGTTTTTCGGATGAAGAGCGGGCTGCGGCTTCCGCGGCGCTGACGCGAACGCATGTTGCGCAACCGGCTTTGGGAGTATGTAGCATCGGAGTGTTGCAATTTCTGGGCACGTTGGATCTGTCGGCGGACATGGCCGCCGGGCACAGTTATGGTGAGCTTGTGGCGTTGCATGCCGCCGGAGTGCTGGATGAGGCGGCGTTGTTTGATCTGTCGTGGCAGCGCGGAATGGCCATTCTCGGTGGTGCCAGTGATCGGCACGGTGCAAACCTCGGTCGAATGATGGCAGTTCGGGCGGATGAAGCCACCGTGCGCGAGCGGATGCGCGGCGTCGACGATGTTTGGGTGGCGAACCTGAATGGGCGCGATCAGACGGTAGTCAGTGGTACGGAGAGCGGGTTGGATCAACTCGCTAAGAACCTGGGTGAACGTGGGATTGAATGCACCCCGTTACCCGTGGCTTGTGGTTTTCATAGTCCGCTGATGGCGCCCGCGAGGGAGCGGTTTGTAAGTGTTTTGGCGACGGTTGCTTTTGCGGCGCCGCGTTTTCCGGTTTACAGCAACAAGACGGCGCAACCGTATCCGGGAGATAGTGCCAGCACGAGACAGTTGCTGGCCGATCAATTGGTTCACGAAGTTCGCTTCACGGATAAGATCGAGGCCATGTATGCAGCAGGCGCGCGGGTATTCGTTGAGGTCGGACCGGGGCGAGTATTGAGTAGACTGGTTGGTTCTGTTTTGGCGGATCGTGAGCATGTTTCTGTGGCGACCAATGCCAGGCAAATGAATGACATTACGCAGTTTTTACAGGCGTTGGGTCAACTTCATGCGGAGGGTGTGGCCTTCCAAACCGACCGTTTGTATGAAGGTCGTGAACTAACGGAATTGAATCTAAACCGGTTGGCCTCCGGGAAGGAGAAATGGTCGCCGACGACGTGGTTGGTGAATGGCGGATATTCGAGGCCAATGAATCAGCCGCCGCGCGTACCGAGTCCGAAAGCGCGGATGGTGGTTCAACAAATTGCGGCGAACGTGCCGAATGATTCTGGGGAGGAGGAGGCCGTGGGCGGAAATGAGCTTCGGGGTTCAGGAGATGCGGAGGTCTTGTTGCAATTTCAAGAGACGATGCGGCGTTTCGTTGAGGCGCAGCAAGCGGTGATGGAGGCGTATTTGGGCGGCGGAGGAGTTCCGTCCCAAAGCACTCAAGCAAGGACTAGAACCTCATTACCACCGACGGTGCCGGGGGTCGTGGGGGCCGAGTTGGTTGTTCAGCGGGAAACCGTTGGGCCAAACGGTCGTCAGCCGATTGCTGCGGTTCGCGCTACGACGGTGGTGCCGGTGGTACATTCGCCAGCTCCGGTACCGGTGTCGGCTGTGGATTCGGCGGAATCTCTTTCGGATAAACTGGTTCAGATTGTCAGCGCCCGGACAGGATATCCTCCGGACATGCTGAATCTCGATGCCAACATGGAGGCCGATCTGGGGATCGATTCGATTAAGCGGGTTGAGATTATTGGAGCGTTTCGGCGGGCCCAATTGCCGACATTGGATAAACCGCCGGCTTGGTTTGCGGAGCGGGTGAGTTCCACGGTGACGATGCGTGACATCTTGAATGCGGTCGCGGAGTTGGTGAAGCGCACCCACGGAGAGAGTGGGGGAGAGCCGCCCAACGGTAAGTCGAAATCTGATTCATCCGTCCTTACATCTCGTTTTGAAAATTTGGCGGGTCATGATCGCGGTCCGGTCGGCGGCGCAAAGGAGGGCAGCGCTCGCCCTTTTGTCCAATTCTCCCAAACGGTTAGTTTGGGAGAGTGTCCTCGATGTGTGGCCGCGATTATTGAACAACCGCTGATTGCGCCTGCGTCCGTCGCGTTGGCCGATGGCGTTTTTCTATTGACGGATGACGGTCAAGGCCATTGCGAAAAAGTTGTCCATGAGCTTGCGCGGCGTGGTCGATCCGCGGTTGTGGCCAAGGCGAATGACTTGAATGACCGGAAAGCTACCGAAGAATTTGTTCGCAAGGTTCGCGCGGAACATCGTGGTCTTGCAGGCATCGTGCATTTGCTACCGCTGCGTTCGGCTCCGGTTTTTCCGGGGATCAGCGAAGAAGACTGGTTACGGCACGTCCGGTCTGAAGTTCGAGGATTGATGTTTCTGCTCCAAGCCGTTTCGGACGAAATGAAACAGGCGGATCAAGAACAGTTTACGGTTCTGTGTTTGAGTCGCGGCGGAGGGGATTGGAGTGCGGACGGGGTCAAGGAGGCGGCACACGCATGGCGAGGTGGTCTCTCCGGACTGTTGAAGACGGCGGCGCGTGAATATCCCCATGTCCATTTTCGAGCCGTGGATGTGGATGAGTGCCCGAATCCCGATGTCCTCCTTTCTGAGTGTGGCGCGGAAGGTCCGGTGGAGGTTGGGTATCGCGGTGGGCGACGATGGGTGGTTGACGTTTGCCACGAAGAGCTGCCCGACGAGGCCGAAGTTCTTGGCGATTCGGGTTTGAATGAGAAGAGTGTTGTCCTTGTCACGGGCGGAGCGCGCGGAATTACGGCCCAGATTGCCCATGAGATAGCGTTACGCACCCAAGCTCATTTCGTGCTTGTAGGTCGGACCACGCCATTGGATCAGGCCGAGGAAGATCAACCCGTGGGGTCGGGCGATCCGACAGAGTTGAGGCGCCTTCTGAGTGAACGCCATCGAGTCGCCGGTGAAATGGTCACGCCCAAGAAAATTGAAAAACAGGTCCGAGATATCCTGGCACGACGCGAAGTAGTTAGAACGTTGGAAGCCGTTCGTGAAACCGGCGCATCCGTGGAGTATCACGCCTGCGATGTCCGCGATACTGAAGCTTTTGGGACGATCGTTCGTGAGGTCCAGAAAAGACTAGGCGGTATTGATGCCGTTATTCACGGCGCGGGGATCATTGAAGACAAATACCTGGTCGATAAAACGAGCGATTCGTTTGATCGGGTCGTCGAGACAAAGATTCACCCTTTGCTGACGTTGATTCGGGAAGTCGCGCCGGAGCGCTTGAAATTCGCCATGCTGTTTTCCTCCGTGGCCGGTTTCTTTGGCAACCCTGGGCAATGTGACTACGCGGTAGCCAACGAGATGATCAATCGTATTGCCCGGCGTTTGCGCGACTGCGGGATTCCCAAAGTGGTGTCGATCAATTGGGGACCTTGGAGAGAATTGGGAATGGTCAAGCCGGAGGTGGCGCGGCAGTTTGAAGAACGCGGGATTGGAATGGTAAGTGTAGCGGCCGGTCGACGTGCGGCTTGGCGAGAGTTGTGTGTTCGAAATGGGGGCGATGTTCGCGTGGTGATTGGTCCGGGACCTTGGATGGAACGCGCGAATCGAATGGCCGAAGAAAAGGTCGGATGAACAGATTGATCGACAGAGAAATCGTCATCGTGCGCCGGCGCTAGCCTACGCCAAACAAGACACGCCAAGAAGGTATTGGGAACGTCCGTAACGAAATACTTGAGAGGATATTCGGGTGAAAGCCGAGAAGGGGGACATTGCAATCGTCGGAATGGCCTGCTTGTTTCCGGGCGCACCCGATCTGTCGACGTATTGGCAGAACATCGTAGACGGCGTGGATTGCATCAGCGATCCGCCGGCGGATTGGGGCGGGCAGTATTCATACGATCCCCAATCCGCGGAGTGCGATCGAATCTACTGTCAGCGCGGCGGCTATCTTGGTGAATTGTCTCGCTTTGATCCTGTTTCACACGGGATCATGCCCAAGGCCGTCGATGGCTCGGAACCGGAGCACTTTCTCGCGTTACGCGTCGCCACCGATGCGCTGCGAGATACCGGTTTTCCTGATATTCCCATCCACCGCGAACGAACCGAAGTGATCTTGGGTCGGGGCACGTTTATTAATCGCGCGTTGACGAATCTTCATCAGCATGGATTCGTTCTCCATCAAACGTTGACCCTGCTCAAAGAACTACATCCGGAATACACGGATGAGATGCTAGCCGAAATCAAGGCCAAATTGCGGGAGAAACTACCGCCGTTTGATGCGCTGACCGCAGCCGGAGTCGTCTCCAGCATCATGAGCGGTCGAATTGCAAATCGATTGGATTTGAAAGGTGCCAACTATTGTCTCGACGCGGCCTGTGCGTCGTCGTTGCTTTGTGTGGAGCACGCCTGTCGAGATTTACGACATGGTCAGTGTGACGCGGTGATTGCCGGTGCGGCGCAACTGTCGGCCAATCATCTTGTTCTGATGGTCTTTTCGCAGTTGGGGGCCCTGTCACGAAGCTTGGGAATCCGACCGTTCGACGCAAACGCCGATGGCACGTTGCTGGGTGAAGGCGTGGGAATGGTGGTACTGAAGCGGCGATCGGATGCGGAGCGAGATGGTAATCGCATCTACTCGGTCATCAAAGGCGTCGGGAGTTCCAGCGACGGTCGTGCGAAAAGCATTGTGGCTCCACGAATCGAAGGCGAGGAACTTGCATTACAACGCGCTTATGAAGACGCGGGGGTGGATCCGGCCACAATTGGGATGATCGAGGCGCATGGAACTTCCATCCCTTTGGGAGACGCGGCTGAGATTGAAGCGCTCACCCGACTTTTCGGACAGCGAAACGGTCGTTCGAAACTGTGCGGAATCGGGTCGGTCAAATCGATGATCGGACATTTGATTCCGGCTGCCGGAATAGCCGGGTTGATCAAAACCGCTCTTTCGCTGTATCACAAGACGCTACCGCCGACGATTCACTGCGATCAGCCCGACCCCAAGCTTTATCTTGAGAATACACCTTTTTATATCAACACGAAGTCGCGACCGTGGATTAACGCAACAGGCAGCACCGCGCCACGCCGGGCCGGGGTGAACGCGTTTGGTTTTGGAGGGATCAACGCACACGCCGTGCTCGAGGAATACCCGGAACCGGTTCATTCCCTGCCTTTGACCCACCACCACAAGTGGGAGTCCGAGCTTTGCGTATTTGCCGGAGAATCCCGAGAGGAGTTGATCGAATCGCTAACGACGGTTCAGTCGTTTATTTCATCTCAAACAAAATGCCTGCTGCGAAATGTGGCCTATTCGTTGAGCCGATCGGTTGTCGGTCGACCCTACCGAATATCGATGGTTTGCAAATCAATCGAAGAGCTTTCGAGAAAAATCGAACATGCTCTTCGAAAGCTTCGTGATCCGGCTTGCGTTCGAATTAAAGATCGAAGCGGTATTTATTTTTTCGAGAACCGTCTCGCCGAAGAGGGCCGGGTCGCATTTGTCTTTCCAGGTGAGGGATCGCAATACCCCGAGATGCTGTCCGATCTGTGTGTTCATTTTCCAGAGGTGCGTCGTTGCTTTGATCTGGCTGATCGGGCTTTCGGTGAATTGGCAATGGGCTGGTTGCTTAGCGACGTGATTTATCCGCCGCCAACCTGTTTGACGGAAGAGGAGCGCAAACGCCGTGACTCCATGCTTTGGGGAATGGAGGCGGGGGTTCAAGCGGTGACGACGGCGAATCGGGCGATGTTACGACTTTTGAATAGTTTGGGGCTTCGTGCGGATGTCGTCGTGGGTCACAGCAGCGGTGAATTCGGGGCTTTAGAAGCCGCCGGTGCGATCAAACTGGACACCGACGATGACATGGTTCGCTATATTCTCGACGGTGTAAAAAGCGTTCGCGGCGTATCGGCCGAGGCGGACAAGCTTGAGGAAATGGCCCTCATCGCCGCCAGCACGGATAATCCCAATGCCGTTCTGGAAATTGCGCGTTCTTTTAATGGTTGCGTGCAAGTCACGATGGACAATTGTCCGTATCAGATTGTCGTCGGTGCAAGCAAGGATCGCGCGAGAGACGTGGTGAATCGGCTGCACGAAGCCGGGGTGAGCTGTACGTCGTTGCCGTTTGCTAGGCCATATCATTGCGCGGCGTTTCGACCGGCGGTCGAGCCCTTGAACGTTTTTTTTGAGTCGCTGAACATCGTGTCGCCGCACACGCCGATTTATTCGTGCGCGACGGCTGGTCTGTTTCCTGGCGATGCCGAGGCTATGCGGACCCTCGCGGTTGCGCAATGGTCCATGCCGGTCCGCTTCCGCGAGACGATTCGAAAGATGCACGATGACGGGGTTCGAATTTTTATTGAGGTCGGACCTCGTCAGAACCTAACGAATTTCATCGGCGACAGCTTGCGCGATCGCGAACATCTGGCCGTGGCCAGCAACGTGCAGCAAGGGTCGGGGATCACGTCGTTGCATCATTGTCTTGGGCTACTGACGGCACATGGCATCGACGTGAAGTTGGAGCGGTTGTTTGAACGGCGCGATCCAAAAACGCTGGATTTTGCGGACTTTACAAGCGACGCGCGAACGGCTCATGAGAAGATGCCCAAACTCCGCCTGGACCTGCCGATTGTTTATTTGGATCGAAATCAACTGGCTCCACCGCCATCGATTTCGGTCGAACCCGATCAATCGGCTGTGACCAATGCAAGACCCTCGATGCGTTTTGAGCAGCGGCAACCCGAGCGCAACTCGGCGCCTGATAAATCCAAGCCGCGTTCGGAAAAGTCCAAGGTCCTTCAGGCCTACCTCGACACAATGGGAGATTTCTTGACTTCCCAACAGAGCGTGATGTCCACTTTTTTGGCGAAGCGCCGCGGTCATTTATCCCCCAAAGCGAAGTCGATTTCGCCTCAAACAGCTTCCACCGGGGTCTTAGCGGACGAGGATGTGAAGCCGGTGTCAGCCGCGCCGATGGTCGATAGGGGACGAGGTTCGGCCGCGCCGATGCGCCACCCGTTTATCGGAACGATCGTACTGCACGTACCTGGACGCGAACTCGTGATTCGGCGGGAATTGGAGGTCGAGAAGGACCTGTTCTTGAGGCACCATGTGCTCGGCGGTCGAGTTTCGATGTTGGATGAATCGCTGGAACCGCTCGCGGTGATGCCTTTGACCATGAGTATGGAAATGATTGGCGAAGCCGCAGTCGCTTTGGTTCCCGACAAGAAGCTGATCGGCATGTGCAAGGTCCGGTCGCATCGCTGGATCACGCTTGAACATGGACGGATTGGACTGGAAATGACGGCGAGGCGAGTCAGTGACATCGAGGTGCAGGTGGAAATGCGCGAGGCCGACGCGGTGAAACCGCTCGCATCTCCCATCATCGAGGGGACCATGATTCTAGCGGATGATTATCCGCTGGCGCCGCCGCCTGAACGATTTGAATTACAAAACGCTCGAACGTCGCGCTTTGTTCAGGGAAGTCTGTATACAACCGGAATGTTTAACGGCCCGTCGTTTCAGGCGATTCGAGAAGTGCAATCGTGGGGCACCGACGGGTCGATCGCTACTTTTGAAGCTTTGCCGACGGACCGCCTCTTTCGCGATGACGCGGATCCTCAATTCGTGACCGATCCGGTACTTCTCGATTCCGCCGGTCAACAAGCCGCACACTGGAATGCGGAGGATTCATCCAGCGGTTTCAATTTCTTTCCCTATCGATTCGACGAACTTCGAATTTACGGCCCACCGGTTTCCGCGCCGGAACAAGTCGAATCGCACCTTCGCATAAAAAAGCTATCCGACGGGCAATACAGTTCGGATATCACGCTGGTCGATTCCTCCGGTCGGGTTCGGTTTGAGTTGATCGCGTGGGAAGATCGTGAGTTTGAACTCCCCGAAGCCATTTACGGAATTCGCTACGGTGCACCCGAAATCAAACTTGGTCGGGAATGGCCGGAGTTGGCGAAGAAATCTGGTCTTGAGGAAAACTGTGAGTGCCGCATCGTCGACGAATTCAGTCGTGCGTTGCTCTTGGGACATGGCCGACTCTGGCTGAAGGTGCTCGCCTATCAGATACTTTCCAGGCGAGAGCGCGAGTTTTGGCACACCTCGACCATGACGGATCAGCGAAGGCTGCAATGGCTGATCGGTAGGGCGGCTGCCAAAGAGGCTGTCAGACAATTGCTCAAACGACAACACGGGATCATGCTCTGCCCGGCGGATATCGAGATTGACACCACCCCGGAGGGCAAGCCGATTGCCAAGAAAGGGCTGGCGGGTTTTGAAAAACCGCCGGCGATTTCGATCGCTCATACCGGCGAAACAGCCGTTGCCATAGCCGTCGAGGCTATGGAGGGTTTGGAAGTGGGCATCGACATTGAACGGCTCCGACCAGTCGACGAAGATTTTCTATCGGCGTCATTCGGCGAAGAGGAACAACTTGTGCTATCATCTGTTTCCGATGCCGAGCGTCGCGAGCTTGTGATACGCCTCTGGTGCGCCAAAGAGGCGGCAGGCAAGGCCCTGGGGACGGGTCTGAGGGGCGATCCGACGAGTTTTGAAATTCGTTCGTACGATCCGGAGACGGGAAGCGTAGAAGTGGCTGTGGCGGGTTCGCTTGGCGATCGGATTCCATCGGTGGCTAGGGTCGCGGTAAGAGTAACGACCATGGTGGCCGGCGATTTGGTTGCCGCGGTCGCCGTGCATAGGGGGAGTTGATTGATGGCCGGATCGTTACCAAAAGATCAAATACTGGCCGACGTCATCGCCATTTTGGGCGACATGACGGCGGATTGGGACATGGATTATTCGGGTGGAATTCGCGCGGATACCCGCCTCATGGGCGACCTGACGTTCGATTCCTTCGAAATTGTTCAGCTCATGGTGCGGATCGAACAACACTTTCGGTTGAAGAACCTGGCTTCAGAGAAGTTGTTGATTCGAGACGGGCGCTATGTTCCCGATTTGACGACGACCCAGATCGCCGAATTCCTTTGTGGAGAGATGAACGGTCAATGACGCGAACCTTGTTGATCGGCCTGGATGGGGCGACTTTTACCATTCTTGATCCGTTGATGAACGGGGGGGTGATGCCGTGTCTAGCGCGCTTGGTCAAAGAAGGCGTTCGCGCTGAGTTGCGTTCGACGCCCAATCCCGTGACGCCGCCGGCATGGACGACGGTCATGACCGGTCGAAGTCCCGGACAGCATGGCATTTTCGATTTTATTCGTGCGGAAAATGTAATCGAGAACCATGTGGTCTTTCGCCTGACCAACGGTCTTGATATTCGCTGTGAAACCATCTGGTCGATCGTGGGCAGAAATGGAAAAACGTCGGGCACTCTGAATTTCCCGAATGCCTATCAAGTCCCGTCGTTTAACGGATATTTAGTGCCAGGCTTTGTCACTTCTAGGTTTCTCCGAACCAGCACCCACCCGCGTTCCTTCTGGGACCGGATCAAGCAGCTTCCTGACTTCGATGTGAAAGACGCCGCGTGGGACCTGGACGAAGGTCGCAAACCCCTGGGCCGCGGACTCGAAGACGTCAAGGATTTTATGGAGTGGATCGACTACCTCAAGCGCAAAGAGCGAGGTTGGTGCGCCGTGACCAAGACGCTTCTGACCGAAACGCCGTGTGATCTGGTGGCCGTTATCTTCGAGGGTGTTGACCGTTTGCAGCATCAAGCGTGGAATTTTCTCGATCCCGCGTGCGAGAAGAAACTGTTGTCCGACGTTGAACGTCGCTTGAAGGATAACTCGATCGATTACTTTCGACAGTTGGACGGAATGATTAACGAACTTGTGCAGGCCGCCGGGAGCGATGCAAGAACGTTGATTGTGTCCGACCACGGTTTCGGTCCGACCTCGGAAGTCTTTTATGCCAATGTCTGGCTCGAAAAATTGGGTTACCTGACTTGGAAGGCCTCCGCGGATTCCGATAGCGACGGGATGTTGACCGCCCACAACATGCGCGACCATTTCGCCACCATCGATTGGTCCAAGACCATCGCCTATGCGAGAACCACCAGCGCAAACGGAATCTACATTCGCGTGGCAACCAAGCCTGGCCAGGTCGGTGTGAACCCCAAGGAATACTCTTCGGTTCGATCCAAAATAGCCTCGGAATTGCTGGCCTACCGAGACCCAGCCACGAATACGCCCGTGGTTACAGGCGTGATGACCCGCGAACAAGCGTTTCCCGGGCAAGCGATGGAGGACGCGCCGGATCTCACGGTGACACTACGTGACAGCGGTTTCATATCCATTCTCCGAAGTCCTCATGTCGTCAAAGCACGACCGGATGTGAAGGGCACGCATCGCCCCGAAGGCGTCTTGATTGCACACGGTTTAGGATTTCGTCGCGGGACCACCGTGGATATGCAATCGATCTTGGATGTGGCGCCGACATGCCTTCATAGCCTCGATATTCCGATACCTTCCGATCTTGAAGGCCGTGTCATGACTGATCTTTATGATCCTGCCTTCCTTCGCGCACAACCCGTTCGAACGGGACCGCAGACTGTAGATCCCAAGTGCGCAGCGACGGACGCGACATTGTCGGAATCGCAAGGCCTGGATGCGGAATCGGAAGCCACCGTGCTCGAACGGCTCAAGGCGCTGGGATACATGGAATAGGCGGATTAACGGAGCACGGGCTTGCACAAAGTTCACGCCAACGAAATCGACATCCACTTCAAACAGTGCGGCCAAGGGCCGGATGTGGTCATGGTGCACGGCTTGGCCGCCAACCTTGCCTTTTGGTATTTCCGCATCGTTCCATCCATTGCGGTAAAGCACCGCGTGACCGTTTACGATCTCCGTGGACATGGCTTGTCCACCATGCCTCTTCAGGGTTACACAACCCGCGATCATTCTGCGGACTTGTTGGGTCTCTTGGACGCTCTGAATATCAAGCGGGCCCATTTGGTTGGACACAGTCTTGGCGGTGCCATCTGCCTGCACTTTGCAACGCTTCATCCCGATCGAGTTCAAAGTTTGTGTTTGATCGATTGCCGGGTACATGGACTCCAACCGCTCCGCGACCCCAACGACGACGTGTACTGGGGTCAAAGAAGAAAGGCCCTTGAGGCGAGGGGAATTCCGGTTGCCGACAACACCCCCCGCGTGGTGTATCTCATGTTGGACGAGCTGGCTACGGCGGGTGACAGCACGGGTCAGTCTTCGGATAGTCCGGGACTGCCGCTGGTTCACGGAATGTGGAACTCCAACAGCCGGGCCGCGCGGCATTGGAAGAAACTCGCAACAACGACTTCCTTCGCTCGAGAAATTCGGCAAGACGCGGGTTTAACCGCCGAGGTCATCCGAAATATCTCTACACCGACACTCTTGAGTTACGGAGCGGAATCATACTGTTTAGAAACCTGCAATCGGCTTCAGGAGTTGTTGCCTCAAGTGCGCACGGTGCTCCATCCGGGTGTCGGGCATTTCTTCCCGGTATCCACACCGCGACTTGCGGTCGAAGATTTGCTTGGGTTTCTCAACGATTCCGCACACGACAACAGACGTTGCATCGACCCAGATGACCTTCCATCGCTAAGTGTCGATGGCGACAGACCACCCAAAGTTAGGACATCGCGTTCCAGCGGGCGCATTCTAAAGACGGGTTCGTCCCATGACTAGTTCGACCGTCAACACCACCTATGAACCCTTCGCCCTGGAACCGGAATATATCGAGGGCAATCGACAATTCATCGCCGAGTTGCCGCTGCGTCCGGGTCAACACGTTCTGGATTTGGCCTGCGGCGTCGGGACGATCACGAAATTGCTTATCGAGCGGCAACCGCAACTGACCATCCTGGGTCTCGATCTTTCACGCGAATCCCTGCTCATTGGGCGGCGTATGTTTCAGGAGCGAGGCTATACAATTGGCGCAGGTCTCATCCTCACAAAATCGACCGGCAACGGTTCGCCTCGGATTCTCCACATTGAGGGTACCGCCGATCGTCTGCCCTTTCATGATTCCTGGGCCGACCTCGTTTTCATGGGGCACGCGATCCACATGTTGCCCGATTACGTCGCTCTTCTCAAAGAAATACATAGGATGTTGGTACCCGGCGGATCCTTTGCATTCAACAGCTCGTTCTATGCGGGAAGTCAAGCGCCTGGCACGGACCACTTCTATCAACTGTGGTGGAAGGGGGCGTCGCAATTCATCATCCAAAGAGATGCGGAACTCCGCGCCCAAGGAAAGCCCGGTCTCAAGCGAGAACGCGGCAAAGCTCCTCGAGCGTTTTCATCGCTTTGGCCATCTGCCGATGAATGGCACGGCCTGCTTAAACAAACGGGTTTCACCATTCACGCAACCCATGAACGAACGGTCATGATGACCCAGAGGGGGCTGGAAACCATAGGTTCCTATTCGGGCCTTGCTAAGCTAATGGTCAGCGGTTATCCCGTGGAAATCGCCTCCGAAGCCCTCGTGGCGGCGGTTGCGCCCGCGATGAAAGAATCCGGTTTCGACTCCGTCCCGCGATTGTGGTTGGAGGTCGTGGCCCGCAAAGCCCAGTAGGCAAATGTCTTCACTTGAGAACAAAGTCGCAATCGTCACCGGAGGCACCAGCGGAATAGGCCGCGCGACTTCGCTTGAGCTCGCAAGGGCCGGTGCACGCGTCGCCGTCATTGGCCGCGATTCGCAAAGAGTTCAAGCCACTCTTGCCGAATTGAACGCTCAATGCGACTCTGACACACACATCGGCCTGTCGTTGGATGTTCGCATCGAATCCGACATGAGCGCGATGGCTGAAAGAGTGCACGCCGCGTATGGACGCATTGACATTCTCGTCAACTCCGCCGGAAGCGGTGGAACCCTCGCCGCTCAACGTCGACTTCCCTTCGCCGTGGTTCAGACCCCGCTCTCGGAATGGGAAGAGGTCATCGACACCAATCTAAAGGGCGTCTTCCTCGCTACTCACGCGGTATTGCCGATCCTGATCCACCAAGGCGGCGGTGAAATCCTCAACGTGTCATCCTCTCGAGGAGCGACAAAGGGTCTCCCCTACGCAGCGGCGTACAGTTCTTCCAAGCGTGCCCTCATGGGACTCACCGAATCGTTGGCCGAAGAAATGCTTGAATACGGAATTCGAGTCCATGCCATTCTCCCCGACGTAACCGAAACTCGAATGCTCCATGTCACCGGTGACATTGCACCACAAGGCCTCATGAGCCCCGACGACGTCGCCCGATTCATCGTTCGCTTGGTATCATTGCCCGAAGACTTGGTCCTTGTGGATACCTTGCTGGCGCCGTTTCGCATTGGCGAAGGAGCTGCCGCATGACCACGTCCGCAAAGCCATTGACCAATCAAGCAGTCATCATCACCGGTGGCGGAAGCGGCATCGGTCAAGCGACCGCAAAAGCCCTGTTTTCCGCGGGCGCTTCGATTGCCGTCGTCGACTACAGCCGACCCGGAATCGATGCCACGCTGAGTCACTTATCCGGCGAGACTCCCAATCAACGCGCCATCGGTATCCCCGTCGATGTTCGCAACGAGTCCGACGTCGAGTCGATGGTGAAGCGCGTCGAAAGCGAATGGGGTCGAATCGACATTTTGATCCACGCCGCCGGCATTCTTCGCGCGCCGGGTAGCGGCCCACGCATCCTTTCGGAGATCACCCCTGATGAAATGAACCTGGTAATCGACACCAACCTGAAGGGCACGTTCCTTTGCAACCGCGCCGTTCTTCGGGCGATGATTCGCCTGGGTTCCGGTCAGATCATCAATATCTCTTCCACCTCAGGTCGCAAAGGTCGCGCGTTCGACTCCGTCTATTGTGCATCGAAATTCGGCGTCGTTGGACTCTCCGAATCGCTGGCCGAGGAAGTGCGACAATATGGCATCAAAGTCCAGGTGGTTCTTCCGGACGCCGTTGATACACCTCTTTGGGATCAAAACGGCCCCATCCGCGCGCCGGACTTCTCGCTTCCACCGGAACGGGTGGCGGAAGTGATTCTGACCATGCTCACGCTGCCGGCGGATACGATTTTGGAAAACGTCGTCATCATGCCGTTTCGCACGCGAAAAAGAAGGACCCGTCGCGACGAAAAAGAAAATGATCCGACTCGAAACCCCGCCTCTGGTTTAAGTTAGGACCAACGCGATGAAGAATCTCCACAAGGCCACCGTGTTCTGGAGGAATCCAAGTTGAAAGATTTCGGACAGAAATCTCAATCCCTGTTGCGAACAGGTCGCCAGCTTTTCGAAAGTCGCTTGTTGGAGGAAGCCCTCGCGGAGTTCCGCCGCGCGCTGCAATCCGATCCGTCCTCCGCTTCCGCGCACGTGTCGATCGCCATGATTCACGCCATTCGAGGCGATTTCGCAGAAGCCGCCGCCAAATGTCAAAGAGCCCTCGAAATAGAAGCTGAACTCGCCGAGGGATACGTGCTCCTTGCCGCCATACACCTGGCCCAACAAGACTACGATTCGGCGGAGTGTCATGCCCGTGACGCTTTGACTCATAAACCCGATCTTCCCTCGGCGGAAATTCTCATGGGCCTCGTTCGTCGTGGTCAAGGCGATCCCAAATGTGCTCGATCATTCTTTGAAGCCGCCTTGCGCCATGAACCGGATCGTCCCTTCGTGTGGCACATGCTGGCACAAACCCTTGCGGATTTGGGCGAAATCCAATCGGCTTTGATGGCTTGCGAGAATTCGATCGCTCAAAACTCAACTCTGCCCGCCCCCTACCTTTTGCTCGGTCAACTTCACGAAAAAGCGGGAGACTACACGAAGGCCCAAGAAGCCTTCCAGCGAGCCGCCGAATTGAACCCGATCGTACTTCTTACCGGAGCCGCGAGAGCCCAAGCGTCCTTAAAAGCCGGCCAACCGGACCGCGCCGCCCATTTGTTAAAAGAATTGCACGAGCAGTTTCCAAAATCACCACTACCTTTGCTTCTTCTCGGCGACGCCCAATTCGATCGCGCCGAGCACCAACAAGCGCTTCTTTATTACGAACAGGCAGCCAAGCTCAATCCATCATTGGCCGTTGCTTACCACAAGATGGGTCTCACAAAACTTGCCATGGGACGTTCTGCCGAGGCCGTTCTGGAATTCAAGGAAGCTTTGCGACGCAACCCCGCGATGCTCTCGGCGGAGTTCGAAGCCAACAAACTCGGTAGTCCCAATCAGGTTTCGCTCGAAGAACGCCAAGCCGACCGCTCCCAAAAAAACTTCGAATTATCGGGCGAGGGCGAACCGACATCGGCTTTACCGCTCGCTCAGAAGAAAGGGTAAATCATGGGTCAAGGTTCCGAAAAGCGTACGTCCTCGGAACGCCGCTCGGTTCTTACCAACCTACAGCGGACCCGCGCCAAAAAGGAGGCCGACCGGCGAGACGATGGCCGAAACTACTCCATGGAAGGACTTCGTCTAGGGTCACTTCTGGCGCAATTGCAGGCCGTCCAGGCCGTCCAGGGTTTGAGCGAGCTCAAACCCAAGGGAAGAAACAAAAAAAACCGATTTACTTTTTCGGACGACGCCAAAGAGCGAGTCTCGCAACGTCAATGGCTGTTATTCAAGGCCGACTGGCTGGAGGCCCTGTTAGAGGACACACTTGCCGAGCTGGAAGCCTTGGATTTGTTCGAGAAGCAGCTAGAATCAAACAAAGGTTCTGCGGAGACGGGCCCGAAGACAAAACCAAAGGCGTAAAGGCCACAATCGGGGGAAGGCCGACGCGTCGAGCGACCAGGATCATCATGCAGACGCGCCAGGTGGCGCGAGTGGGGTAACTATCATGGCCATCAATTACAGCACGACGGAAGTCAGTGCCCATTACGAAAAACGTCATGGTCTTCGCACCGGGTTGTTCGGTGATAAGCCGTACGCCAACTATGGGTATTGGACCAAACCGGGCATCACCATCGATGAAGCCTGCGACGCCTTGACCGACCTCATGGCCCAGGAGCTTGAACTCAACGGATCCGATCGTCTCCTCGAATGCGGTTGTGGATACGGCGCTTCGGCGCTATTCCTTGGAGCGAAATATCGCCCGCGCGAAATTGTGGGCTTGGATGTCACTCCGGTTCGCATCGAAGAGGGCAACCGCTTGGCTCGCGAGCGGGGCTTGGGCGACATAATTAAGCTGCAACAAGGTGACGCCACCAAGCTTCCGTTTGAAGATCGGTCGTTTACCAAAATGTTGGCCATCGAATGTGCGTTCCACTTCAACACCCGAGTGGATTTTTTGCGCCAATCGCTTCGAGTGCTCGCGCCGGGCGGCGTCCTTTCCATGACCGATATCGTTCTCGCTCCGCACGTGAATCGCAAAGATTACAGCCTGGAACAGCTTCGTGAGTTCCTCTCCGCTGATGCAAAATTCATCTGCGATGCAAACATTTACAGTGCGGAAGAATACAAGCGGTTGTTGCACGAAGTGGGGTTTCAATCCGCAAAGATTTATTCCATTAAGGAAAAGGTCGTCATGCAGTTTGCCGACCATTTGGACCGGGTGGCCGCCGCATCGCCGCCGGACGCCGCCGCTCGAAGGCATGCCGTGGCGGATACATTCCGAAATAATCTTTGGGTCGGCGGAGACTATGTTGTCGTGCGAGCCCAAAAGAATTCATGAATTCTTTGGTACGAACGTCGAATCATTGCGTATGAAGGGTTAGATAGGAAAGTCTGGAAACGAATTCAGTATGATGCACGAGGCGAAACGTGAAAGGGTTGGACGGACAAAGCGATGGAGCGTCTCTCGCGCGCTTCGATATGGAAGGCGGGCAATCATCATGACCTTATTGCTTGCCTTGTTCTCCGGCTCCTCTTGGGCCGGAGACTGGGTCGAACGTTGGCAGCAACGACGCGAGGATCGTCGTGAAAATCGTGAACAACGCCGCGCCAAACTGATGAACTGGCTTGAAGACGAGGAAGAGGCCGGCGCGGGTCCACGTTCGTTGGCGACCGAAGATCGTCTTGGCCCAGGAGCGTACTCCGTGGGTTACACCGTCCTCGAAATGCGCGTGCCCGATCACAAAGGCGAAACCCAAACCGTCGGCGTCGCCGTTTGGTATCCGACCAAGTCGCAGCCAAAGCCGTATCAGTACCAAATCGCACAAAACCAATTGAATAGCCATTTGGCCCTCGACGCCAAACCGGCGTCGGGTGCGTTTCCCCTCGTGATTTATTCCCATGCCGCCACGGGTTCCGGACTAAATGCGATCTTTTTGACCGAGCGCTTGGCTTCAGAGGGCTTCGTAGTCGCCGCTCCGGATTATCCCGATGAGTTCTGCGCCGCACGCATCCTCGGCCCCCAACCACGCTTCAAGCTTGGCCAACGTCGGAAGATGATGGAATGGCTCGAAGACATCCGCGATCGTCAATTAAACAAAGCCGGCAAATCTTTTCGCAAGAATCTCGCCTACCGGCCTCAGCAGGCCAAAAAAGCCATCGATCGCCTCTTGGAGGAAAACCGCGATCCCAAATCCGCGCTAAACGGCGCGATCGATGAAAATCGCATTGGCGCCGTCGGCCACTCTTTCGGCGCTTGGACCAGCATCCTCATCGGCGGCGCGGATGCGGCTTTCGCCGATTCCAGAATAAAAGCCATCGTCGCTTTGTCCGGGCCTTGCAACGATTCCGTCTATGAATCGACCGAACTCAAAAATATCCATGTTCCAATCATGTTCATGTTCGGAAGCGAAGAACCAAAAGTAGGCCGGGCAAGCGACAAAGTATTACTTTACGATCGCGCTAACGCACCTAAATTCTTATTGGAAGTCGCAGGATCGGACCATTTTACGTTTTCCGGCGGAATTCGCCGTGAATATCGGTCCCCGTCCGAATATCTTGAAAAAGATGGTCGGCGTGCCGTCATCGTTAGATATACTGAACTATTCTTGAAGTACTACCTCTATGAGGAGAGGGAAGCAGGCAAGCAGTTGCAATACCCCAGTCCGGCCCTTGTGTCTTTCACGCCCGACTTCGGCGCGGGGAGACCATCACCGGATTAGGGCACGATCGATCACCTCCGCGGGTGACGTCACAACTGCAAAAAGGAAGGGTGTAAAGATGAAGAAGAATATCCTACTTGTCGCGCCGTACATCAACTATGACGTGCGAGCCAACTGGATTCCAGGTGGCGATCGCCCGGCGATCGATCTACCGGGAACGGTCATGCCGTTGTCTTTGGCGACCGTGGCCGCTTTAACTCCGGACCGATATCACGTTGACATTTGGGACGAGTGCATCAAGGGAAAAATCGACGATCACACGCCGTTCCCAGTTGCCTACGATCTCGTCGGTATCACCGGTTACATCCCTCACCTCGTCCGCGTGAAAGAGATCATTCCGATCTTTCGCAACAAGGGCATTACCGTTGCAGTCGGCGGTCCAGGTGTTTCCGCGGCCCCGCACCTTGTGAAAGAAGAAGCCGACATCATCTTCATGGGCGAAGCGGAACTCACTTGGCCACAATTCCTCAAGGATTGGGAAGCGGGCGCTTTCCACACGATTTATCGCCAGATCGACAAACCCGACATGGCCAATAGCCCGATCCCCAAATGGGACGCCGTCAAGGATACCTTGCATCTTTATGCCAACGGCTGTCTCCAAACAACGCGCGGCTGCCCATTCGATTGCGAATTCTGCGACGTGATCTACCTCTACGGCCGGCGTCAACGCCACAAGCCGATCGAAAACGTTCTCGCGGAAATCCGAGTGATGCAGCAACTTGGAACCGACACCGTCTTCATCAGCGATGACGAATTTATCGGCAACCCGAAATACGCCAAGGAACTGCTCAAAGCCATGATCCCGGTCAACAACTCGTTCCCCACGCCCTTGCGCTATCGAACGCAGTTGACCATGAACATCAGTAAGGACGACGAGCTTCTCGAACTCATGGCCGACGCCAACTTCGACCTCCTCGTCATCGGTATCGAAACGCCGAACAAGGAATCGCTCAAGGAAACCGGCAAATACCAAAACGTCCGCAAAGACTTGGTGGCTGACGTTCACAAGGTGCTGTCCTATGGCCTCGGCATCCGACCCGGCATGATTGTCGGCTTCGACCACGACGGCCCGGATATCTTCGATATCCACTACAAGTTCATCCAGGAATCGCACCTGCCGCTCGTTTCACTCAACATGCTCAAAGCCCCGATCGGCACGCGCCTTTGGACGCGCATGCGTCGTGAAGGCCGCATGTTGAACTGGACCAAGATGGCCCAGGCGTCGCGGGAAGGATTGAATCGTACGACCAATATCGTGCCGATGAAGATGACTCGCCCTGAATTGATGCGCGGCTTTTGCGACCTCATGGAAAAAATCAACGACTGGAAGAGTTTCGGCGAGCGCGTTCGAAAGATGGTTTCTCTCGTCAAACGAGAACCGCAGATCAAAGACGAACCCATGCCCGTCGACAACCTGATGACCTTGGGCGAAAGACTCGGCGTCGAACCCGAAGGTTGCGCGGAAATCCGCAGCATCTTCGAACACACCCGCGACGTGGCCCCTTACATGTGGCGGAAAGTTCGCTCCTACACCGGCAGCTTGGCGTTGTATCGGCGCACGCTACCCACGGTTCTCGCCGCCGTTCGCAAACAAGCCGACGACGAGTCATCGGGCCGCATCCAGATTTTCATGGAAGACGAAGGCTTCTCCATCCCAGCGGCGTTTCTCGCGAAATACAAAAAGGAGATTTTCCCGCCGGTCTATCGTCGGGCATATATCAATCTCCATGACAAGAGCAAACTCGCCGACGTCCTCGTCGATGTGTTTGTCGACTTCCTTGTCCACTGGAAAGACGGTTTGGACGAGTTCACCGCTCCGCATGTGGAAGAAATGAAACAGTTGATCGATCGCGCCTGTGCCCAAGCCAACGGCGTCCCCCCACAGGAGTTCATCCCCGATATCTCCGACGATATCGAGGTGGAAAAACCGGTGTTGTTCTTCCATGACGAAGTGCTCAAGAGCGTCGGCCAGGACCTGATCGCCAGCGCCAGAGGGGTTTCCCTCCGCCTGCCGGAGCTGCACGAAGTCAGCCTAACCGCCTAACGAGCTGCGGGTGACAGGTGAGCCGCGGGCTTTAGCCCACGAGACCCG
>JBBTCX010000172.1:0-1361 GCA_038043045.1 Planctomycetota bacterium
ACCGTCCCTATGCGCGGCCTAAAATCATCGCCAAACGGCCTTTTGCAACGGACTGTTAGGCGGTCAATCGAGCGCAACTTAGGGCGATCCATCGACCTCACCCCTACCAGCAAACCGCATTTGCAAGGCGAAAAAGGCCATTTTTGAGGTTGGTTGTTGTGCGGCGTCGTTTTGGAAACATTGCCTCCCATTTGGTTACCACCATCGTCGATTTGTTTCGCCCTTATACTCCGCCGACTTCCTGTTCGGGACCGATCGTCCATAACGGGGCGGGACAAAGTTGCGAAAACGTTACGGTGCCTTGTCTAAGCGTACTGGACGATCTATGCCTCAAGATCGATGACATTCCCAACGTTTCGGTGACGTTTAAGAAGTGTATGAAAGGCCGGTGTGGTTGCGGCGGGTCGAGTACCAAACGATTGCGGATCTCGTGTGACGATTCGGACGATTGCGGCCCTTGTGGCAACGCGGGTGGTTGTAACATCGCCGGTTCGACGGCTTGGTATTGCGACGGGAGCCAGGACGAGTGCCGGTGCGCCGATACCGTTTTTCACGAAATGACCCATTCGTGTGGGATCGGACATTCGCTGGAGTTTTGGATCAATCCGTCGTGTGATATTCCCAACGAGACGGCTTGCGAGATTGGGAACTGGTTTGAGGATGAATGTAACCTTGCTGGACCGACACCTTGATATAAGTCGTCATCTCGTGACAGTTTGTGTCAATTGTATGAGTCAAGGAACCCCGAGCGCTTTGGAGTGTGGTAAATGAACATGGGATTTCGCGAACGCCTGGTGATTTCGTTTGCCGTTATTGAGTTTACCTTGGTTGCGGCCTGGCTGATCGGGTTGAGTGGGTGCATTCACGGGCATTGCCGTGGTTTCCTATATGTGGAGGGGGTGCTTTTGGATGGGTCCACTGGAGAGCCGATTGTGGGAGCTTTCCTGGGTGGAACGACATTTACCGAAAGCGTGGAAACGGATTCCCACCCACCCGTGATCTTTGATGGTGGACCCGGCCAGCCACCCTCTGACGCACGGGGTCGATTTCGGAGCGAGTTTGCGACTAGCCTTGGTGGGTGTGATCCTCCGCCGGAGTTTCCGATGCCGGATCAAGTGGAGATCGTCGTCGTGCGCGATGGATGCGAACAGCGGTTCATGTTCCTGATCGATATCAACGAGGAAACCGTGGTCGACTTATCCGCGCCGGATGACATCCTGCAACTTCGAGAGCCGATTCTCGTGCCGGCGTGTCCCTGATGGGAAAGGGTGCGAGATTGGGGACAGGTTTCAGGATGAATGCGTACTTACTCAAACTGACCGATTTTATGCCACGAGGAGTTTCTCCAGGCGGCGAAGGAC
>JBBTCX010000173.1:0-45240 GCA_038043045.1 Planctomycetota bacterium
GCACCTACTACCCAGCATTGAAATGCTGGGCTATTCTCATGACGTCCCGACGGGACTCCGTGGTTTTCGGATTGACGGCTACCCACCGTTGAAACGGTGGGCTATCCTCATCTGTCCCTACGGGACTGGCCGGGCGATAACGCCGAGCGAACCCAGCGTTGAAATCCCGTGGCCAGTGTGCCGTAGGCACGGCGCGAAAATAGCCCACCTATTTATGGGTGGGGTTCCGACGAGGCCGAAAAAAGGAAAGTCCCGTAGGGACGGTTGAACGCACTACGCCACCAGGAACATGACCCACCAATGCCCCACTCCTATTCGAGTTGTCTGGTTCATTACGTTTTTAGCACCAAGGAACGTTGCAAGTTGATCACACCCGACTTGCGCGAACGCCTATGGGCCTACCTCGGCGGCATCGCCCGGGAAAATGAGATGAAGGCGCTGGCCGTCGGTGGAACCGAGGATCATGTGCATATGCTCGTGTCGCTGCCTTCGACGCTGTCCGTTGCTAAGGGAATCCAACTCATCAAGGGAGGATCCTCGAAATGGATCCATGACACGTTCCCCGAACATCGGGCATTCGCGTGGCAGGAAGGATACGGAGCCTTCAGCGTCGGCGTTTCCGGCATCGACGACACGTGTGCCTACATCAACGCCCAACGCGAACATCATCGTGTCAGGACGTTTGAGGAGGAATTTACGGCCTTTTTGAAAAGACATGGAATCGCGTATGATGAACGACATGTGTTCGGCTAACCGTCAACCGTCCCTACGGGACTGCCATATCTTCAAGGGCGTTGAATTCCCAGCGATGAATCGCTGGGCTAGATTCATCCTGTCCCTCCGGGACATGGAGTATGCATTGACGGCTATCTCATTGAATCGCTGGGCTAAGTTCATCCCGTCCTTACAGGACTGTGATCAGGCTGATAGCGACAACTTCCCAGCGATGAATCGCTGGGTTAAGTTCATCTTGTCCCTCCGGGACACCGAGAATGCATTGACGGCCATCTCATTGAATCGCTGCATGGTCAATAAGCGGCGTGAACGGAACAAACGATGAGTCACCCCCCACGTATCCTCCTCGCCAAAATCGGCCTCGATGGTCACGATCGCGGTGTCAAAGTATTGGCACGGTCGTTTCGCGACGCGGGAATGGAAGTGATCTATACCGGACTTTGGCAGACCTGCGAGGCCACCATGTATGCGGCCATGCAGGAGGATGTCGACGTGGTCGGGGTCAGTCTGCTATCGGCGGCGCACATGACGATCATGCCCGAACTGTTACGGCTTCGAAAAGAACTGGGCGTTGAACACATTCCGCTTGTGTTGGGCGGTATTGTGCCAGAGGCGGACTATCCAAAAATGCTAGCCATGGGGGTCGCGGCGATCTTCAATCCCGGATCGGCCATGGATCGGATCGTGGACGAGCTTCGCACGCTGTCTTCCAAACATGGGGTCTTCGATTCCCAAGAGCTTATCGCCGCGTATGAACGGGGCGAAGATCGGTTTCTTTCGAAGCTGATCACGGCCATCTGTCGAGGGCAGTCGTTGAATGGCTGGTTGCCGCTAAAGGGAAACGCCAAAGTCATCGGCATCACCGGTTCACCCGGTGTCGGCAAGAGTTCCTTCATTGCGAAACTAGGAAAAATTCTTCGAAATCGCGGAAAGCGTGTCGCCGTGGTGGCCGTCGACCCGACCAGCCCGGTGACCGGTGGAGCCTTGCTTGGTGACCGCCTGCGGATGATGTCGGGCATGCCCGATCGCGGTTTGTTCATCCGCAGTTTGTCATCGGGCCAAGTTCAAGGCGGACTGGGTCCACACGTGCGAGAAGTGGTCGACCTGCTTGGCGGGTATGGCTTCGACTACATCCTGGTGGAAACCGTTGGCGCCGGTCAATCCGACGTGGCCATCCGCGAAATCGCCCAACAGATCATTCTTTTGCTCATGCCGGACAGCGGCGACGCCGTGCAATTCAGCAAAGCTGGGATCATGGAAGTGGCTACGTGTTTCGTGGTGAACAAGTGCGACCTCACCGGCGCCGATGCCACTTTGGCCCAGCTTCGCAACAGCGTCGGCGACTCCCGATCCATCTTCGCGGTGAGCACCGTACGAGATGAAGGAATTGACGCCGTGGCCGATTGGGCATCACGACAAATGTGAACTAACGAAGAGATTCACGCTCGGCGAACTCTTCAGGGGAAGATGGCAAGGGCCTTGATTTCAGAAGAATATGGGCATTGGGCCCGGGCGGATAAGGCTCTTGCAATGTCAACCCGTCCGTGCACAATGTCCCACGCGGATGGGAAACGGGGCCGCAGGTCCGGGTCCGCCATGTTGGAATGACACTAGGTGAGTGACGTGAGAATGTGTAATTCAGGGTACTTTGTTCGAAGTTTTTTTACCGTGGTAGTTGCCGGCTATTGTTTGTCGTCCGACGCCAATGCCGGGGACGAAACCAAACCACCGTCAGCGGCTCCATCGGCAACGGCGCAGCCTACGACTCCCGTCCAAACTTCCATCGAGGGCTTGAAAGAAGTGAAGACCGAATCCGGTCTGAAGTATTGGGACATCAAAGTCGGCGACGGCGCCGCCGTCGAACCGGGTAGCAAAGTGACCGTCCATTACTCCGGCTGGCTGACCGACGGATTCTTATTTGATAGCTCGGTTCAGCGGGGTCAACCCTACACGACCTCATTGAACAAAGTCGTAAAGGGTTGGACCGAAGGCATCGGCTCCATGAAAATCGGCGGAAAGAGGCGCCTCGAAATCCCACCCGGTCTGGGCTACGGCACTCGCGGTAATCCTCCTAAAATTCCCCCCGACGCCACGTTAATCTTCGATGTCGAACTCATCAGCGCCGTGGCTCCGCCACCTCAACCGAAGCAAATGTCCGTCGAAGGAATTACGCCGGTGACGACACCATCAGGATTGAAATACTGGGACCTCAAGGTTGGCGACGGCCCTTCGCCGCAACCAACTTCCAGCGTGACCGTGCATTATACCGGCTGGTTGACCGATGGCACCATGTTCCAAAGCTCGGTTCAACAAGGCCAACCCATTACTATGCCTCTGAACCAGTTCGTCCAGGGGTGGAAGGAGGGCGTTGGTTCCATGAAGGTCGGCGGAAAGCGCCGGTTGGAAATCCCGTACGAATTGGCTTACGGTGAAGGCGGCAAACCACCGACCATCCCACCCAAGGCAAACTTGATTTTCGAGGTCGAGCTTATTTCGATCAAACCGTAGTTCATCGCCGACTGCCGAAATCGCCGTTGCCTGCTCATCCATATTCCCGCGTGGTATAGTGACCTCGCGTATGGATGAGCGGGCGACATTGACATTGATTTTCGGGTGCACCGGATCGGGGAAGGGCAGCCTGGCCTTTGAATTGGCCCAACGAACCGGCGGCGAAATCATCAGCATCGATTCGATGAAGGTGTACCGGCGGATGGACATCGGGACCGCCAAACCCTCACGCGAAGTTCGACGCTGCGTCCGTCATCATCTCATCGATGTTGTCGAACCATCCGAAGAGTTTTCGGTGGCCGAGTACGTCCGCCTGGCCCAAGATGCCATCGCCGATATTCAAGCGCGCGGTCGACCCATTTTTGTCGTGGGTGGTACACCGCTCTACATCAAGGCCCTTTCCGAGGGATTATTCGAAGGTCCGGGTGCGAACCCGGAGATTCGAGCTCGGCTGGTGGACTCGGCCAAAACGAATGGGCACGATTTGCTGTACGATCAGTTGCGGCGAGTGGACCCGGTAGCGGCGGAACGCATCCACCCCAATGATCTTCGTCGAATCGTACGGGCTCTCGAAGTTCATGAACTCACCGGACAACCTATCAGCTCGCTGCAACGACAATGGGATCAGACTCAACGGTGTTACAACTGCCTGTTTTTCGGTTTGCGTCGCACACGCGAGGATCAAGGTCAGCGAACCAACGAGCGTGTCCGTCGAATGATGGCCGACGGATTCGTGGACGAAGTCCGATCCCTTTTGAACGAACCGCTGCCGATGAGTACAGCCGCCGGACAAGCCCTCGGATACGCGGAAATCATCCGACATTTACAGGGAGAGCTTTCGCTTACGGAGACGGTGGAGCTGATCAAAGTCAACACCCGCCGATTCGCCAAAGCCCAGCGGACTTGGTTTCGCCGCTTTCGTGAAACCGAATGGATCGACGTTTCTTCCGAATCTTCCGCGAGCCAACTTGCCGATGATCTATTGCACCGAAGAGAGTCACTATGGTCGCTATTACCGAAATGACCAATTGGGCCGTCGATCTGATCGACGTGCACAAGACCTATTCCAAAGCGATCCACGCTCTTCGCGGGGTGAATATTCAGGTCGGGCGAGGCGAAATCTTCGGACTCCTAGGCCCCAATGGAGCAGGCAAGAGCACGCTTGTAAAAATCATGATGACGGTGATTCGCCCGACGCGTGCGATGGGAACCCTGCTGGGACGGCCGTTGGGGCATCGCGGGAAGCTCGCGCGAGTCGGGTATTTGCCGGAAAACCATCGGTTTCCATCCTATCTGACTGGCGCGAAGTTGCTGCACTATTACGCGGCCTTGGCGAAGGTGTCCCGTGTGGATCGTCAAGAGAGGGCGGCCAAGTGGCTCGATCGAGTGGGGATGACCCAATGGGCGAACACCCGGATCGATAAATACTCGAAGGGGATGATGCAGCGGCTGGGAATCGCGCAGGCGTTGATGAACAACCCCGAACTCGTCGTGCTCGATGAACCGACCGACGGCCTCGACCCCGTAGCACGGCGCGAAGTGCGCCAATTGCTGATGGACCTCCGTCGAGAAGGAAAAACCATCTTCTTGAATTCTCACCTCCTCAGTGAATTGGAAATGGTGTGTGACCGGGTGGCCGTTCTGGTCAACGGGCTGGTGGCCCGCCAAGGTCCCTTGGGAGAGTTGACCGAGCGAGCGGTGGAGTATCGGATTTTTTTTTCCGGCGACGCCGAACCGGTTCGGGCAAAAATCGAGACCCTCGGCGCGAAACTGGATCGCTGTGCCGTCAGCCTTCCCGGCAATGACCTGCGCAAAGTGAATGAAATCATTGATCTCTTGCGCGGACAGCGGTTGACGATCGAGGGGGTTCAGCCACAGCGATTCAGCCTCGAAGACGTACTTCTGGAGGCCGTCGGCGGGGGCAAGAGTCCCGCGGACATACCGCTTTCCCATCCAGTTCAAAAGGATGTGAAAGGCCAAGCATGAGCAAAGATCAAAGGTGGAATGGATCGCCGATAGGGTAAGACATGCAATTCATCGCCATGGTTGTTGATAGTCTCCGCGAATCCCTCGACCGGAAAATATTCTGGGTCATGGTCGCGGTCACCTTCCTCGTGGTGTTGTCCATGTTGAGTCTTGGCTTTGAAGAGAATTCCGTAACTTTTTTCTTCGGCATGTGGAAGCAGAATACGGATCACTTCAACCCGGTGACCCTCATCGGTCGCAGGGCGATCATCAGCGGCGTGGTCCACGTTGTCTTGGACTTCTTTCTCGGATGGATCGGCGTTTTGTTGATGATCGTGGCCACCGGCGGCATGTTGCCTTCCTTGATGCAGCGCGGGGCGATCGACGTTGTGCTGGCCAAGCCGATCAACCGTCCACGATTGTTCCTCTATAAGTATTTGTCCATTTTGGTTTTCGCTCTCTTGCAGGCCGTCTTGTTCGTGGGACTAACGTTCCTCGTGATGGGATTTCACTGGAAGGTCTGGGTTCCAGGTTATCTGCTTTCCATCCCGCTGCTCGTGCTTTTGTTTAGTTATGTCTTTTGCATTTCGGCGTTGGTAGCGACGAAGACCGAGAGCACCATCGCGGCGATCCTCTTGAGTCTTGTGGCTTGGGTTTTCTTCGCCATGCCCCCGATCGGGTTGGAAGTGTTTGAGAAGTATCCCGAGCTTCAACAATACACACGATCCTATCAGTCCGCTCAATTGGCCGCGTGGGTCGTTCCCAAGACGGGAGACATTCCCTATTTCGCAGCCAAATGGGCCGGCGGCGGAACCGCGCTCGACTTGGTCCCCGCGTCGGTCATGGCAGATGCGGACGAACAAGGAAAAGCCGAACTGGAAAAAACCAAACAACGGGAAGAACAGTTGCTGATGAAGAATCCTTGGCTTTCGATCGGGTCCTCCCTCCTGTTTGAAGCCGTCATCGTGGGTTGGGCGATGTGGAACTTCAAACGAAAGGACTTTTGAAGGGAGCAATAATCGGGTGGTTATTATGGGTGAAAGCGATCTTCATCTCCAACTCAAACGAATCGCCTGCACGTGGTTGTGGGACCAGGGCTACGCCGCGATCGCCGACGAAGTCTCCGTGCCAACGGTTGGCATCATCGACGTAGCCGCCGCGGGGAAATGGCACCGACAAAACCCTCGCCGCACCGTTTTTGAACGCCAACCCGAAGTCGATCGACACCACGTGGTCTTCGTGGAATGCAAAGCCATGCGGGCGGACTTTCTTCGAGACCAAGGTCGCCAACAGCAATTCGCTTTCGCGCTTTCCGAACGAAGTCGCCAACTGAAACGCCGCCGCAAAATGAAAGCTCGACACGCCAGCCCCGCCCTCGGCAAATTCGACACGTGCCTGATCCGCCCTCACGCCAATCTGCATTATTTGTTAACCCCTCCGCAGTTGATGAAAACGAGTGAAATCCCCCGCCGTTGGGGATGGCTGACGTTTGACGGTTGCACGCTCCACGTTTTGCGACGCGCCGACTGGCAAGAAGTCGCCAACATCACCGCAATCGAAGGTGCCATTGCTCGGTCACTCACCGAAAGTCGAATGCGAGCCTGGTCGCGTTCCCGTGACAACGCCTCGACATCAACGCCCGCACAAACTCGATCCGCGCTCACCGGTTGACAATTCCAGTGACCCACATCCTCTTTGTCATCACGGATTTGAAGCTCGGTGGCGTACCGCTGCACCTCTACCGACTTGTCCAAGCCATGCGCGAACGCGGGTTTCAAACCACGGTCGCTTGTTTATCGCCCGATGGAGAGGTCGCGGAGATGCTCCGCGCGGAAGGCATCACGGTTCATTCCACCAACGCACAAGGCCGATGGGACGTTCGAATTCTCGAACGATTGCGAAGCATCATCGAATCCGTCCGCCCGGACATGGTCCATTCCTTCCTCTTCCACGCCAACCAAGCGGTGCGTTACGCCGTCCGGCGCGGAACCATCCCAGCTTCGCGCGTCCTGTGCGAAATTCAAACCGTGGAAGTCGAACGGCGCTGGCACCTTTGGGTGGACGCCTGGACCCACAATCTCTGTCGATGCACGATCGGCAACTCACCTTCGGTCATCGAACATCTTCACCATGCCGCCCATATCCCCATGAATCAGCTTCATTTGGTGAAAGGCGGCATCGATCCGACCAACATCCAAAACGCACGACGCCTGCCTCGATCCTCGTTGGGACTCACCGACAACGACCGCGTCATCCTTTGGGTCGGACGCTTGGACCCAATCAAAGGCCTGGACAATCTGATCGATGCCACGGAAAGACACATGAGGAATGAGAACGTCCACCTGGTCTTGGCAGGGGATGGGCCATTACGCGGCGCTCTTCAATCCCGCATCGAGTCTCTTGGCCTGACCCATCGTATCCACCTCTTGGGCAGCCGACGTGACGTGCCGTCTGTGCTAAAAACCGCAGACCTGTTCGTCTTTCCATCGAGAACCGAAGGTCTGCCGAACGCCCTCTTGGAAGCCATGGCCGCTGGACTGCCCATCGTAACGACGGACGTACCCGGTTGCCGCGATTTGATTCAACACGAAAGAACCGGACTCGTCGTGCCATTCGGTGACATCGATGCGCTCGGGTCGGCCATGTCTCGGTTGCTGGAAGATCGTAACCTCGCCAATCGATTGGCCCTATCCGCCGCCAAGGAGGTGGCCGAGAACTGGCACCAGGAGAAGACGATCGACGGTTACGCCGAACTATACAAGACGATTCAGCACGAAGGAACCGCAAACTAGGCAAAGCTACATGCCACGACCCGTCACCCAAGCGTCTCCTTCAACACACGTTCCGCCTGTTGGCGCCGATAATCCGCCAATCGTTGGAACAACTCGGGGTCTGCTTGACCAAGAACGGCGATCGCCAACAACGCCGCATTGATCGCCCCGGGTTTCCCAATCGCCAACGTACCGACCGGAACTCCCGCAGGCATCTGCACCGTCGAAAGAAGGGAATCGAGTCCCTTTAGCGACGCACTCTCCATCGGCACTCCCAAAACGGGCAGCAACGTATGTGCAGCCACCACACCGGCCAAATGCGCCGCTCCACCCGCCGCCGCAATAATTACCCTCAACCCACGATCCTGTGCCGTGCGAGCGTATTCAGCCGTTTCCTCCGGCGTCCGATGTGCGGACAGAACACGACACTCGTGGGCGACCGAAAACTCCCCAAGTGTCGTCGCCGTATGCTGCATCACTTCCCAATCCGACTTACTCCCCATCATCACGCCGACGAGAGGATTGTTGGAAGATAGGTTCATTATGGAATCCTTGATGATAGAATACCGCTTTCCTCTGCAGGCCCTAAGATGGCCTCACGGGGAAGTACGGCAGTTGTAACAGATCAGAGCCGCGGCCGTAAGGGAGCGGTTCCTCAAGCCGTACGAGGAGCGCCCTTATTGTGCTCTGATGTCAGGATGTACAGTCGTCGCCTTGATACGACGGAGATTCGCCCATGCTCCAAGAAATGTTCGATCTACAATCCCAACTGAACAGTCGCATCGGCTACGACACCCGACGCCTCCGCGAATCGTTTGACCCCCTCGCCGCCGGAAAGTGGCTCAACGACTACATCAACGCCGCCGCCAACGAACTCGAAGAACTCCGCAACTGCACTTTCTGGAAACATTGGTGCTCCGAAGCCAAGCAAGGCCGACGCTTTGAAATCCACGACCTCCAAAACGCCCGCGTCGAAGTCATCGACCTGCTCTTCTTCTGGATAAGCCTCGCTCAATGCGTGGGCCTAAACGCCGACGACGTATTCAAACTCTACCAACAAAAACTCAAAGTCAACCACAACCGCCAAGACTCCGACTACTCCATGTCCGCCAAAACCGAAGACGACAACCGCGACCTGGTCGTGTAGTGCAAGTCGCATTGGGTGGTTTCTTTTGTTGCGAGCCGCGGGCATTTCAATCCCGGCTTGCCGGGTGTAAACGCATCGCGTCGAAGACCGTCACAAAGTTCACCGGCTTATTGCCCATGTTGAGCCTCACCGCGTAAGTGAAACTCCCCGATGAGCCGCTCTGGGTGATTCCGCCGCGGGGGTCGGATGCCATGCTGGCGCCATACAGGCCGGTGGTAAGGAAGCGGTCCTCGCTAAGATCGGAAAAAACCGCTCCCGCACGGCTGCGGCTCGGTTCCCGCAAACAGCTTCGCACACACCCTCTGAGACCTGTCGCAGTTTTCTTTCATTGCGGTTATTATCCCCACGTTGTTTAAGCGAATTTCAATCGCGGCTTGGCGGATTGAATGGAATGAGGGAGTTTCTAACCAGTCAACTTGGGGTCAGCGCAATCTTGGCCCTCGTGGTGTTCGGAGGGATGCAAGGTGCGGTGGCGTATTGCATTTACTTTGAGCGAAAGGTGGCCGCTTGGGTGCAAGACCGCTGGGGGCCGAACCGTGCGGGACCCATGGGGTTGCTTCAGCCGATTGCGGACGGGGTGAAGTTCCTCTTAAAGGAGGACATCATTCCGGGCCATGTGGATAAACCGTTATTTATTCTTGCGCCGGGTTTGATTTTTCTGGTGGGGTTTATCGGATTCGCGGCCATTCCTTGGGGCGGGGCTTGGGAAATCGGGGGAAAGATCGTCCAGATTCAGGTGGCGAATCCGGACATCGGGCTCTTGTACGTTCTTGGCGTGGCATCCATGAGTGTGTACGGCGTGGTGCTGGGCGGATATGCCAGCAACAATAAGTATTCGTTCTATGGAGCGGTTCGAGCGACGGCTCAGATGTTGAGCTATGAAATTCCGATGGGGCTTTGCATTCTGATCGTGGTCATTACGTTGGGAACGCTTCGATTGGAGGAAATCGTAACGCAGCAAGCGGGCACATGGTGGGGTGTCGTGCCGATGTGGAACGTGTTTCTGCATCCTTTGGCGTTTTTCATTCTGTTCGTATGTGCATTGGCGGAGTCGAATCGTGCGCCTTTTGATATGGCCGAGGCCGAGCAGGAATTGGTCGGCGGATATCATACAGAATACGGTGCATTGAAATTCGGGATGTTTTTCTTGGCGGAATATGCCCACATGATTACGGGTAGCGCGTTGATTGCCGTGCTGTTTTTCGGGGGTTGGCATCTTCCCTGGATTCCGTGGACGCAGGCGGAAGCGACGCAATGGTACGCGGTGTTGGCGAAAATGGCCGCGATGGGAGCGAAGATCACGATATTCCTTTTCGTGATGATGTGGATTCGCTGGACGTTGCCGCGGTTTCGGTTTGATCAGTTGATGCGGTTGGCTTGGAAGGGGTTGATTCCGGTGACGTTAGGGTTGGTTGTCTTGGCGGTCGGACTCCTGTATTTTGGGCAGCATAGAACGGTGTGGGCGCTGGCGGGGAATGTCGCATTGGTCGCCTTGGTTGCGATCATCGGCGCGGCGCGAAGGACTGAGATTACCGGTCGCGAAGAGAATCTTCCTGCCGTCCCACAGGTGGGATGAGATTTCGCCGGGCGGAGATTGCGGAGATAAGCCCCTGATTCAAGACGAAGACATTTTGGAGTTGGAACCGCCGGAGCTTACGGCGGCGGAGCGGTTGTATGTTCCGCAAATCGTGAACGGCATGTTGACCACGCTCAAGCACATGGGGAAATCACTTCTTGGCGAGCGGGTGACGGTTCAGTACCCCGAAGAACGGCGAGATCAGCGGGTTGAAAACTATCGCGGGATTCACCGGCTGAATCGGGATGAACAAGGTCGCGTGGCCTGTGTGGCGTGTTTCATGTGTTCGACGGCTTGTCCGGCGCACTGCATTCACATTGAAGCGGCGGAGTCTCCCTGGCCGGATCGGGAGAAATACCCGGCGAAATTCGAACTCGACGAGCTTCGGTGCATTTTTTGTGGGATGTGTGAAGAGGCCTGCCCCGTGGATGCCATTGAGTTGACACCCGATTACGAAATGGTGGGTCGAACTCGGGAGGAAATGATCCTGGGCAAGGAGGAACTTCTCGCAATCTATGATCGCACAAAGGATGTCAAACATCGAAAAAACCCTCGGATCACGGGGTATTTTGGCACGGGAAATCGTTCGCCCGGCGAAACGACCGCGGACGGAGGTCCGGGGCATTGAGCGCGACGACATCTTATCTTTTATACTCGATCTTTGCCCTTGGTGGAGCGGGGGTGTACGCGCTGTTGCCACGGCGCGGCACATCGAAGACGTTGATCGGGGCGTTGTTGGCGATTGCGGCACTGGTCGCATTTCTCGTCGTCGTTGCGATGCGTTTCGTCGTGCCGGATTCTTCGACGCCGTATTTTCTATTGTTTTCGACCATCGCGTTGGCGGCTGCGGTCCGGGTAGTTACACATACACGACCGGTCTATAGTTCGTTGTATTTTGTCGTAGTGGTCGTCGCCGTCGCGGCGTTGCTGGTGTTGTTGCAGGCCGAGTTCTTGGCGGTTGCCCTGATCATTATCTACGCCGGCGCCATACTCGTCACGTACCTTTTTGTCATCATGCTGGCCCAGCAGGTCGGCGCGCCGACCTATGATCGCAGCGCGCGGGAACCGTTTCTTGCGACGTTCGCGGGCTTTGTATTGATGGCCGCCATTGCTGGTCGAGCGGGCGATTGGCGCGGGCAAACCCCGACCCGTACCATACCGGTTGCATTCGCGGAGACTGGGCCGAACCAATCGACATCGGGTTCAACCAGCAATACCAGGTCGATCGGCGCGATGTTGATGACGAAATATGTGCTCGTTGTAGAGTTGTCGGGGGTGTTGCTTTTGGTGTCGATGATCGGGGCGATTTCGCTTGCCCGGCGGAAGATCGCGGTCGAGGGAGTTCCGAGGGTTGGCATGGTCTTGGGACAGGCTGGACGCGAGGCGAAGCCGTTCTAAAAGTGGAACGTGTCCAGGTAGCCCCAGAGTGGCCCGGTTTCGTAAGGATGGAGTGCGGTGCACGATCACGCGGAATACATCATCGTCGGCGCGATCCTCTTTGCGTTGGGCCTGGTCGGGTTTCTTAGCCGACGGAACCTGATCGTGATTTTCCTTTCGACGGAGATCATGTTTCAAGGCGTGGTGCTGAACGTCGTCGCGTTTGCCCGGTTACATCAACACCTGGAAGGCCAAGCGTTTGGGCTTTTTCTGTTGGTCATCGCGGCAGTCGAAGCCGGTTTGGCGCTCGGCATGGTCGTGTTACTATTCCGTCGGCGTGGTACGTTGGATGCTCAGGCGTGGTCGTTGATGCGCGGTTAATGGTTGGAACTTTCGCCCGAACTCGATCGGGCGTGGTGTTTGCTCGGTAGGTTCACTTTGGCTGAGATTTCGCCGGATACTCTTCGCACCCTTGGAATCATCATCCTGCTTGCGCCTCTAGGCGGCGCGGCGATTTCGGCCACGCTGGGTCCGGTGTTTTTGCGTGGGAGATCGCACTGGCCGGCGATCCTCGGCGTCGGCGCGGCCTTCATCGCGGCGGTGACCGTACTGCTTCAAGTTTATGGCGCTCCAGCGGGTCAATCCTCCATTCTGGTGCCGGTGTATTCATGGATCGGCCTGGGAGGAGGCCGAAATGTTTCGGTCGAGTTCCTGATCGACCCACTAACCTCGATCATGTTGGTGACGGTGACCGGCATCGCACTTTTGATCGTCATCTACTCCCGCGATTACATGCGCCACCACGATCACCCGGAGCGCGGATACGAGCGGTTCTTCGCTTATTTGGCGCTGTTCGTTTTCGCCATGTGTGTGTTGGTGTTGGGCGGCAACTTTCTACTGCTCTACGTCGGGTGGGAAGCCGTTGGTTTGTGCAGCTATCTACTCATCGGCTTCTATTATCCCAAACCCCAAGCCGCCGCAGCCGCGAAAAAAGCATTTTTGGTCAACCGCGTTGGTGATTTCGGCTTCGGGTTGGGAATCCTCTTGATTTATCTTACTTTTCAAGACCTCAACTACGACCGCGTGTTTGAACTGGTGCAGGCGGGAGTCACCGCGACGGGGGCTCCGATTCCTTCCGGGCGACTCACCGCGATTGCTTTGTTGCTGCTTTGCGGAGCTTGTGGAAAGAGCGCGCAGTTGCCGCTTCACGTTTGGCTGCCCGATGCCATGGAAGGTCCGTCGCCGGTTTCGGCGCTCATTCACGCGGCCACGATGGTCACCGCGGGTGTGTTTATGATCGCTCGTTGCGGCGCGATTTTCAGCGCATCCGGGACGGCCATGGCCGTCGTCGCCGTGATCGGCGCGTGCACCGCGCTTTTCGCGGCGACAATCTCGCTGGTCCAGACGGACATGAAACGCATCTTGGCCTACTCAACCATCAGCCAATTAGGTTACATGTTCTTGGGTATCGGCGTATTCGCCGCTGACTCGGCCATCTTCCATTTGTTCACCCACGCATTCTTCAAGGCGTTGTTGTTCCTGGGCGCGGGGAGCGTGATGCACGCGATGGGCGGAGTCATCGACGTGCGACACTTCGGCGGGCTTCGGAGCGTGCTGCCGTGGACGTTTCGGGTGTTTCTCATCGGTTCTTTAGCACTGGCCGGCGTACCGCTGCTAAGCGGATTCTTTAGCAAGGACGAAATTCTGCACCACGCACTTTCCATGTACCCCGTGCTTGGCATCATGGGTTTGGTTACGGCCTTTCTAACCGCGTTTTACACGTTTCGAATGGTATTTCTCGCGTTCTTCGGACCCGCGCGAATTCCCGAAGGCGTTCATGCCCACGAATCGGGTGGATGGATGATCGCACCGATGCTGGTGCTCTGCGTTGGGGCGATCGCCGCCGGTTACGTTGGCAACGAAGGCGTCGGCGTATTTCATAAATTTTTGCAACCCGTCTTTGCGGAATCCTTCGTCGCCAACCATCCTCATGCGGTTTCGGCCATGCCTGGCGTACACAGCACCGTTGTCGCGGTCGCAAGTGAACAAGCGTCCCACGCGAGTTTCTGGTCCCACTATGGCCTCATGATCTTGTCCGGCGCACTGTCACTCTTTGGCATTGCTGCGGCGTTTTTCATCTACGTTCGTCAGCCTTGGTTGGCATCGCTTGCTAGAGCATCCTGGCCTGAACCGTATCAAGTGCTGTGGAATAAGTACTATTTTGATGAGCTATACGATCAATTAATCGTCACTCCCGCGCGACGGTTGGGTCGGTTTTGCGTGGGATTGGATGATTACTTGATCGACAGTCTCTTGTGGATGGTTACGGCCGTTCCACGAGGATTGGCGTTCACATTGCGCGGAGTTCAATCGGGATTGCTGCAAGGTTACGCTCTCAGCATGGTCGTTGGGATTGCGATTTTGGTGGTTTTTGCGTTCTCCTTTTGAAGCGACATGGTGGTGAGTATGACGCGGAGAGCGAGTGAGTTGAATCCATGAGCCAATACCTTTTGACGCTCGTGATCTTCTCGCCGCTCATCGGAGTGGTCGCTCTTCTTACGATCGGTCGCGCTGCCCCATCCACGGTTCGAAGGGTCGCCTTGGGAGCGTCTTTACTCACCTTGTTCCTCGTGCTCTGGGCGGCGCAGCAATTCTATGGGAGCACTGATCTCCAAGCCGATGGAACCACGCGACATTATTTCTTGACGGAACACGCGCCTTGGCTGGCGATGGTTGGCGGAAGCGAAAGTCCGATTGACATTGCTTATCGCGTCGGCATCGATGGGATCAGCTTGTGGTTGTTGGTCCTTGCGGGTTTGTTAATGCCTCTCGCGGTTTGGTCGAGTTTCACCGCGATCAAGACGCGAACGACCGAATACTACATCCTGTTGCTCTTGTTGCAGGTCGGGCTGCTTGGCGTTTTCTGTGCGATGGATGTGTTGCTGTTTTTCGTGTTCTTTGAATTCACGCTTGTGCCGCTCTTTTTTCTCATCGGAATCTGGGGCGGACCGGAACGAAAAAAAGCGGCCTACAAGTTTTTCATCTACACCATCGCCGGAAGCGTTCTGACTTTTGCGGGCATCGTGTATCTCGCGTACTTCTCCTACCAAGCCACGGGAACGGTGACCCTCCAATTGGAAGCGCTCGTGCAACTCGCTCGCGACGGTCGAATTCCGTTCAACGTGCAATGGTGGCTGTTCTTGGCCTTCGCGGCCGGTTTTTCCATCAAAGTGCCTTTGTTTCCGTTTCATACCTGGTTGCCCTTGGCCCATACCGAGGCGCCGACTGCGGGCAGTGTGATTCTCGCAGGCGTGCTGCTCAAACTTGGCACTTATGGTTTCTGTCGACTGAGCATTCCCATGCTGCCGGACGCCGCTCTCGCACTGGCGCCGCTGCTGGCGGTCCTTGCGATTATTGGAATTCTCTACACCGCGTTGGCTGCTTGGGTTCAGACTGATGCTAAAAAACTTGTGGCTTACTCATCGGTCTCGCATCTCGGCTTCTGCATCCTCGGCATGTTCAGCCTGACGATGGCCGGTCTCACCGGATCGGTGCTGTACATGGTGAATCACGGATTGTCGACGGGTGCCTTGTTCCTTCTGGTCGGATACATCTACGAGCGCTATCACACTCGCAGCATCGATGAGATAGGCGGCCTCGCCCGGCGCATGCCCTGGCTGGCGTTTTTCCTGGTATTCTTCACGCTGAGTAGTATTGGTTTGCCCGGACTCAATGGGTTCGTCGGCGAGTTCTTAGTCTTGTTGGGTACTGCGATTTCGCCGGAACAACGCCTCGCACGCGGCGTGGGACCGCTCGGTTTCGGCTATGCCATTCCAGCGGCGGGGGGGATCATCCTCGGCGCCGTGTACATGTTGTGGATGTGTCAGCGAATCCTCTTCGGCCCGGTGAAGGAACCGCCGCACACACCCGATACGTCTGCGGGATTGACGGTGGATCTCACGCGTCGAGAGATTGCGATTGTTGCCCCGCTCGCCCTGGCTTGCTTGGCGATCGGGGTCTATCCAAAACCGTTGCTCAACGATTTTGAGAAAGCGATTAGCTACAACATTCTAGCGCCGACAGTCGCTGGAGAGACCACCGAAAACCTGAAACAGGGTTCTCCAAACACCTGGTCTATGGCAACGGAGCCACAAAATCAATGGATGAAAATCGATGAAAAAGTCATCCACTCAATGGGGAGCGGAACGGAATGACTCTGGAAAGTATGTTCTTTCCGCTGGCCCCTGAATGGATGCTGCTCATCGGCGCGGGCGTTGTGCTTGCGCTGGGATTGGTTCGGACGCCCGCCCGTGGAAGTTGGTGCACCGCAACGGCTTTTCTGAGCATCGCCGCCGCATTGGCATGGACGACAAAAAACGGCGTTCCCGACGGTTCCTACGCCCAATTGGGTTTATGGCTTACACCACTCACGTACTACGCTCGCTGCATCGCGCTTTCCATCGGCGCGATCGTCATCCTGGTGAATTGGCATCAACCAACCCGTGACGAATGCGGCGAATACATGGCCTTGATTCTCGCCTCGTTATTGGGAATCCTCTTGACGGCATCAGCCAACGACCTGATCGTCTTGTTCTTCGCCATCGAATTGGTCAGCGTTCCGACCTACGTCCTCGTCGCATTAAGTCGAAACGACCAACGCGCACCCGAAGCCGCGGTGAAGTATTTCTTCCTCGGGGCTTTGGCGGCGGCTTTGTTGGCCTATGGATTCAGCTTCCTCTATGGTGCAGCCGGCACGACCACGATTCATACCGTGATGAATCGCATCGGAACTTCCAACCTCGCACCAGCGGTGAATCACACCGGCTATGTTTGGCTCGGAATGCTTCTCGCACTCGGCGGGCTCGGTTTCAAGATCGCCGCCGTTCCTTTTCATGCCTATGTCGCGGATGTTTACGAAGGGTCGGCCTCTCCGATTTCGGGAATGCTCGGTTTCGTGCCGAAATTCGCCGGGTTCGTGGCCCTGATGAAACTACTCGGCGCGCTTCACTGGGACCTTCCGCCCGCAATCGTTTGGGCGCTGTGGGCGATGGCCGCCGCCACCATGACCGTCGGAAACGTGCTCGCCTTGTTACAAAAAAACGTCAAACGAATCCTGGCCTATTCCAGCATCGCCCATACCGGCTACATGTTGATCGCCTTGCTCGTTGGACCGGTGGCGGAAGGAAGTCCTCTCCGCGACGGCGCAGCCGCCTTGCTTTTCTACATCGCCATCTACGGAACCATGAACCTCGGCGCATTTGCTTTGTTGGACGCTTTCGAACGTAAAGGTAAACCTATCGAAACGTTCGACGACTTGGCGGGTTTGTCCGCCCGTTCACCCGCGACCGCTTTTGCACTCGCGGTTTGCGTCTTTAGCCTCATGGGATTTCCTCCGACGGCCGGGTTCTTGGGTAAGTGGTTTGTATTTGGAAGCGCTTTTTCGACTCCTGCCGGTCATCCGTTTCAGGGCGCCCTTATCGCCCTGGCGATCCTCGGCGTCGTCAACTCCGCCATCGGCGCCGCCTATTATCTTCGCATCGTTGCTTCGGCCTACATGGGTCGAGAGTCTTCGGGTTTTACGCCGGGTTCCGGTCGACCGCTTAGGGTTGGTGCGTTCGTTTGTGCGGCGTTTCTGTTGCTGGTGTTTGTCAAACCAGCCACGCTTACTCGGCAGTCGAAGATTGCGTCCGACAGTCTCCGCGCGGCAGAGTTGTCGAAGCTGGTTCATGGCCAAACACTGAATCTCGTTGAAAACGGGGATCAGCGTGGCGAAGTCAAATAATCAAGAATAGCACAACAACGGCCGCGATGAACCCCAGCGCCGCCGGCCACAGTACGGCGAGGACCGCTCGACCCCCGGTCGTCTCGTGAACCTCTTTGACCCCGATGATGAGCACGACCAACGCCCAAATACCCGCCGCGTAGGCGCCGCAAATCGGCACGAGGAGCGATGATTGCGGCGCAAGACTGTACATAGCCAATCGAAAAGTGTGTCCAATACTTTTTCGCTTGGAAGCCAACACACACAATGCGGGATGAATGAACACGACCGCAAAGGCGCCATAAACCCAAGGATACAGAAGCGGTCCAAAAAGCGCGACGGCAACGTTCATGGCGATTTGAAAGGATATGAATATGACCGGTGGCGGACTGGTCGTCGATGCCATGATCTTCGACATGAAAAAGAGCAATAGCGTCGTGAAGGCACAATAGGGAATGAACCCCACGTAAAGCGAAACCATTGAAAACCAAAAGGCCTCCACATAGGACGTACCGTCGTGGTTTCGGTAAAAAGTCGACGGCTTAAACAGCAACATCATCAACGTTTGCCACCACGCCTGCCAGAATCCGAGTTTCAATCGCTGATCCCACGGAGATGGAACACCCAGTCGGCCCATCGCGTCCGGTCGTTTGGGAACAACGGGCATCTGGTACAATGAAACCGGAGCAGCACATTGGACGCACATGAAATTCGCCGGACTGGGGAGTCCGTTTGCGTCATTCCCAAAATACTCCTGCCGACACCTTGGACATTGGAAGGCGATGCTGCCCGGTTCAAAACGGTACCGGGAGACGTCGAACATCAGTCCGCACTCAGGACATTGAGGCCCCGGCAAATTGAACAACAAGTATCCGCACCGCTCGCACTTCATGGACGAGGGCACTCCAGCGAAAACCACGGGGCCGGGGTTAGACTCAAGAGCGGCACACCTCCGAAGTGATCCAGCGATACACTATCACTCATGAAGCGTGTCAGGCTTTGGCACGCCGACCGGGTCAAGCTTGTTCGGGCGGATGCCGAGCGTGGCGACGGCCGCCGGCAGCTTGGCCCGATCGAATTGCCCGATGCGGGCGAGTTCCGTCAGGGCCGCGAGCGCGGCGTACTTGCGATCGATTTCGAAATAATCACGAAGCTCGGCTCGCGCTTCGCTCCGGCCAAACCCATCCGTCCCCAGCGCGTGGAATCCGTTTGGCGCCCAGCGCGCGATCTGGTCCGGAACTGTTTTCATGTAGTCCCCCGTTGCGACGATGGGAAATGGCTCATCGGTAAGAACCTGACGTATGTACGGAATTCGCGGACTTTCACCGGGATGCAACAAGTTCCACCGCTCACAAGCGAGAGCATCCTTGCGCAACGTGCCATAGCTTGTCGCGCTCCACACCTCGGCAGCCACGCCGAATTTTTCGTCCAGAATCTCCTGTGCGGCCAACGCTTCTCGCAAAATCGCTCCACTGCCGAACAGATGAACACGGGGTCGCCCTTTGGACTTCGTTGCCGGACGGAACTTGTACAACCCCTTCAAGATTCCTTCCTCGACGCCCTTGGGCATGGCCGGATGAACGTAGTTCTCGTTCTGAACCGTGATGTAATAGAACACAGGTTCCCGCGCGTGGTACATCCGCCGAATGCCCTCTTGAACAATGACGGCCACTTCGAAGGAGAACGCGGGATCGTAACTGACACAGTTTGGCACCGTGCTGGCCAGAAGATGACTATGACCATCTTGATGTTGAAGCCCTTCGCCCGCCAACGTCGTTCGACCGGACGTGCAACCAATCAGGAACCCGCGACACCGCGCATCCCCCGCCGCCCAAATCGAGTCCCCCACCCGCTGAAATCCAAACATCGAATAGAAAAAGAAAAACGGAATCGTGTTGATGCCGTGAGTCACGTTGGCCGTCCCTGCGGCGGTGAACGAAGCCATCGATCCCGCCTCGGTAATCCCTTCCTCCAAAATCTGCCCGTCTTTGCTCTCTCGATAGTACAGCAGCAAATGGGAATCGACGGGTTCATACTTCTGTCCGCCGCGGGCATAAATCCCATATTTGCGGAACAATGCATCCATGCCAAACGTGCGGGCCTCATCGGGAACGATCGGCACGATCAACTTGCCCAACTGCTTGTCGTCCATCAGCCGCGCCAGCAGTCGCACCATCACCATGGTCGTGGCCATGTCCCGATCGCCGGTATCCGTCAAAAACTCCTTGAAATTCTCTTTGGAAGGCGGTTCCAACGGGGCCGCACGCACGCGACGGCGCGGCACGAATCCACCCAACGCCCGCCGCCGCTCCACAAGATATTGATACTCGACACTTTTTTCATTCGGACGATAAAACGGCGCATCTTCCAGGTCTTCATCCGGAATGGGAATGTCAAATCGATCGCGGAAAGTCGTCAACTCCTCAGAGTTCAACTTCTTTTGCTGATGGGTGATGTTTCGGCCTTCCCCGGCTTCGCCGAGACCATAGCCCTTGATGGTTCGCGCCAAAACCACGGTAGGCTGACCTCTATGCGTCGTGGCCGCCTGAAACGCCGCATAAACCTTGATGGGATCATGTCCACCGAGTCGAAGTTTGCGAAGCTGATTGTCCGACAAATGCTCGACAAGGTTCATCAGTCGCGGGTCTTTGCCGAAGAATCGTGCTCTCGTCCACGCGCCGGATTCCACGGAGTATTTTTGCCACTCCCCATCCACGGTTTCATTCATCCGTTCGACAAGCACGCCCTCCGTATCCGCTTCCAATAACGGATCCCAATCACTCCCCCAAATGACTTTAATGACGTTCCACCCCGCGCCTCGAAATGCGCCTTCCAACTCTTGGATGATGTTTCCATTCCCGCGCACCGGACCGTCCAACCGCTGCAAGTTGCAGTTCACCACGAAGATCAGATTGTCCAGGCCCTCTCGACCGGCCAAGGTGATCGCCCCAAGACTTTCCGGTTCATCCATCTCCCCGTCGCCCATGAACGCCCAGACCTTCGACCCCGACGTATCCGAAAGACCACGATCGTGCAAATAGCAATTGAATCTCGCTTGATAAATCGCGGTCAAAGGTCCCAAACCCATCGAAACCGTTGGGAACTCCCAAAAATCCGGCATCAACCACGGGTGCGGATACGACGACAACCCCCCACCGTCCGCCAATTCGCGGCGAAAACAAATGAGATGTTGCATCGACAAGCGACGCTCCAAAAAAGCTCTGGCGTAAATTCCAGGCGCACAATGTCCTTGAAAGAAAATCTGGTCCCCGACAACCTCTGGACCATTCGCTCGGAAGAAATGATTGAACCCGACTTCCAACAACGCCGCCGCTGAGGCATACGTGGAAATATGCCCACCAATACCCGGTGACAAACGATTGGCACGGACCACCGTCGCCATCGCGTTCCAGCGCATCAAGCTCTTCAGCCGCCGCTCAATCGCCCGATCACCGGGATACGCCGGTTCTCGATCCGCCGGGATCGTATTGATATACGGGGTATTGGCCGTAAAAGGGGCAACGACGTCGTTTAGCTTCCCCCAGTCGATCAACCGTCCGAGCAGAAACCTCGCCCGTTCGCGCCCTTGGGCGTGCGTCACGGCTCGAAGAGACTCGACCCACTCTTGCGTCTCGACCCGATCCTGGTCGCCATCATGAAAAGGTAAACTGGCCATCGGTGGGAAGGATACCGCAAAAGGTGAAACGATTCCACCTCGCCATTCTTTTCAACTTCCCCTCAGGTTGGACAGAAGCTTGGCGACCAGTGCCCGCTCCTCGGAGAGCGACCTAGAAGTCGGAGACAGTCGATCTTCCAACCCGGCGGCCAATTCGTCAAAGTAAACCAAAAACTCCGTCAAACGAGAAATCGCCCGCTGATAACCCTCGCCATAGTTAACGGAATAATAGTAATCGCCGAATCGTTCGTAGACATCGTCACATGCGGCCTTCATCGCCAACGCGGTATTGAGCAGAAGTACACCGCGTTTCGTAACATCATCCTGAAAATGACTCGTCCTGGCATCTGGATCCAGCCCAGCCGGCAAGGTCGGTTCCAAAAACGGCGGAGCCACCCGCGTTCCATCGGGTGTCTCATAATTCAGCGAAAGCTTTGCAATTTCGCTGGCCTGGGAAAAATCCATGGCCGCCGAGGCTCGCGCCCGAACAAAAATCGCCCCGCCGCCCTCCCGACTGTGCAAAAACAACGACGGGATATTCAACCGAAACTCATGCGGAAACGGACCCTCCACCGGAATTCCAAACACATCCGTTACGTCAAAGGTGAGATGAACAGCCACTCGAAGCGACACGTCGTACGCCACGGGGGTCACCAAAAAATCAAAGTCCTCCTCAAATACGCTGACGATCCGCTCGTAATCGCTGAGAAAGAAATAGTTTCCGCCGCGGATCTGGGAGATTTCGTAAGCAATGTCCTGACCAAAATCCGTCCCGACACCGAAAAACGTCCCACCGATATTCTGCCCCGCATAGTCCCGGACAACATTGAGAAAAAGTTGCGTGAGAAATTCGTTGAAGTCCGTCAGCAAGGCATCCGTGAAAACAAAAACCCGATCCATCCGATCGTTGCTCGTGTGTTGCTGCACCACGTTGTACCCGCGACGAAGACCTGCGACCAGATCCGTGCCGCCTTCCGGCACCAGCGTGTCCACGGCGGAATTGATTGCTCCAAGTTCGTCGCCGCCAACGGCTTCCAATCGTACACTTGAACCCTCATTGAAGGTGACTACGCTCACGAGATCGTCTTCATTCAATTCGCTGGCGAGACGATCGACCGCCACCTTGACGGCCTCCAATTTGGACGTGCCCGAGCGAAAGTCGATCGAATTTCCCATCGAGCCGCTTCGATCAATCACCAGGCATAAATTCAACGGCGGACGTCGAAACGTCGCTCGATCAATGGTCGATCCGAATCCGATCTGAAGGGTCGCATGAGGAGTGAACGAATCAAAATCGTCATGCCAAGCCGTCGTGGCCGCGAGGTATAGAAGGCCCGCGCCATCCGGCGCAACCGTCGGTAGGCTATGCTCGGAAACAAACCCCTCCACCGTGATGGAATTCGGTTCGGGAACCCCTCCGTCGAGAATGGTTGCCCTGGCATAGGCAATATCCTTCGCGCCGCCCGTGGTCACGCCGACGCTGCCCGGCTGCGCAGCGCACCCCGAAAGTCCATGAAGAATCCAAATCGCCGACAAACCGAGAACCAAAACCAATAAGAATCGCTGTTTCACTATCGAATGTTTTCGCTTCATGGGAGTCCACTCCGCAGAATCGTAGGTCGGGTCATCGACCCGACAATCTTCTTCCTTCACCCGTGTGCCACTGCTCGTGAGCAGTGGCTCTGCCTGCCACAGGTCATCGACCCACCGAACCAATAGTGTCGCCGCACCATGTGTCCCGTCCAATCATCCGACCCATCCTCACCACCATAACATCGACCGGTTCGCGGATTCACCCACAGTGGCCCTCGGAGACCACAACCGGAAGTGGAATACCCGCCCCCACGGTCGCCTTCGGTGGATTCTCCTCCCAAACACCTGGAATTCGTGCCTGGCAGAATGGACAGTTGGAACCATCCATCCGATTATCCTCCACCACAAAACCCCGACGCTTGATCAGCCACTTTTCGCATTGGGGACAAATCGTATTCTCCCGACTACCCACCAAGCCGCGGATATTTCCAGGATAAACGTGGCGCAGTCCGGCGGATTTCCCGATGGTATAGGCCCGAATCAAGGTCTCCGCCGGTGTTCGAGGAGGACCGGTCATCTTGTAATCGGGATGAAAGGCCGTCACGTGCCACGGCATGTCAGCGGAAACGCTCACCAGGAAATCGGCGATCTGTTTGAGTTCATCATCTCCGTCATTAAATCCGGGAACGATCAACGTGACGATCTCGACCCAGAATCGCATTTCGACCAAGCGCCGGATCGTGTCCAGCACGTTGGACAAAACTCCGCCGAGCTTGCGATAGTCCCGATCATCAAATCCCTTGAGATCCACCTTGTACAAATCCACATACGGACGAATAAACTCCAAAACCTGCGGCGTGGCGTTACCATTGCTGACGAACCCGCACATAATTCCCGCGGCTTTGGCGAGCTTGAAAATCTCTACCGCCCAGTCCGCCGTAATCAAAGGTTCATTGTACGTGCTGACCATCACCGGCACCCGATGTTGCACCGCCAACTCCACCAGTCGCTCCGCATCGCAAAAATTCGGCCGCGCGACCGCCGCGTCATCTCGAAGCGCTTGACTCGTCACCCAATTCTGGCAGTAACCGCAGTGCAAATCACATCCCAGCATCCCGAACGACAAGGCATCACGCGCGGGATACGCGTGGTAAAACGGCTTCTTTTCAATCGGATCAATCTGCACGCCCGCGACGTAACCCGCCGGGGCACGCAACTCGCCCTCATGATTGAACCGCACCCGACAGACGCCGCTTCGTCCCGGCAAAATCTGACATCGATGCCCACAGGCCAAACACCGAACTTGCCCGCCCTCGCCTACCACCACCAACTCCGGCGCCGACGGCATGGTGTTGTCGTGCAACAATTCCTTCAACTTGACCGACGCGGACATGGTACCGACCTCCATCCCTCCCCTCCTTCATTATAGAGGATTCTGCCCCCACGTCTTGCTGTTGGCGAACACGTACCCCTGCGCCGCTGTTTTCGTGGCCCCCATCGAAGACGGCGGGAGAAAATCGGCGCGTGGAGCCATGGGGTTTGCAGGATCGGGCCGGTTATTCGGAGAGGAGGGCATCGACGAAGGTGGCGGGGTCGAAGGGGGCGATGTCTTCTTGTTTTTCGCCGAGGCCTACGAATTTGACGGGGACGTTGAGTTGGTCGCGGATTCCGACGACGACGCCACCCTTGGCGCTGCCGTCGAGTTTGGCAAGAACGATGCCGGAGACGGAGACGTGTTCGGCGAATTGTCGGGCTTGGTTGACCGCGTTTTGGCCTATGGTGGCATCGAGGACCAGGAGGACTTCATGCGGGGCGCCTTCGATGCGGCGCTCGACGACCTTCTGGATTTTGCCGAGTTCGCGCATCAGGTGATCCTGGGTGTGCAAACGACCGGCGGTGTCAAGGAGTAGCACATCAGCTTGGCGGGCGCGGGCGGCTTCGCAGGCATCATAGGCCACCGCGCCGGGATCGGCCCCTTGGGCATGTTTGACGATCTGAACTCCGATACGTTGAGACCAGACGCTGAGTTGCTCTACGGCAGCGGCGCGAAAGGTGTCGCATGCCCCCAAAATTACTTTTTTCTTCTCGTTGGTGAAATAATAGGCGAGCTTGGCAATGCTGGTGGTTTTGCCGGAGCCGTTGATCCCGGTGACGAGGATGACGGTGGGGCCTGTTTCGACAAAGCGGATTTTGAGTTCCTCGGGTGGCCAGAGGTTGGTGATGTGGTTCTTGAGATAGTCGCGGACTTCCTGTTCTTCGGAGATTTCGCCGCGTTTCCAGCCACCGCTAACGAGGTCGATGAGTTTTTGGGTGGTGGCCGGTCCGAAGTCGGCGGCGAGCATGGTTTCTTCGAGTCGGGTGATGGTTTCCTGGTCGATTTTTCGGCCTATGCGAAGGACCGAGCGGAAGCTCGCGGTGATTTTGTCGCGGGTCTTGGCGAGGCCGGCCTTAAAACGATCGAAGAGTCCCATGGGAGGATTGTAACACCATAACTACGAATGGCGAATGGAAGGAAGATTTGGTGATTGCGTGATTGGCGAGAACGGAAATCACCGGGGCGAAAAGCAAATCGCGCTTTGTGGAGATGGCCCGTTGTAGTGAAAGTATCTAGCTTACAGAAAAGTTCTTGGGCAGTCCTCCTCGCGGACCGATTTCAATTGATTTAGTTGGATCTCCCAAGAGTCGCTCAATATCCTGAGGGCGATAATGACCATGTCGGCTGTAGTATTCGAGCATTCTTCGAACCCACTCTGGATCGGCAACTGCGCGGAAATAGTCTGCGAGGTCCCGCGATTGTTCGGTCTTTTCTAATCCCGTTGTTGTCATTCGATCGCCGCATCCAATTGTTTGTGCCGCACCCAGCGGAATGGTCGGTCAGAAGTTATCACCGCTATTTCTATCGGCCCCCCACACACCGGAGCTAAATGCGAAAACTTCATCCCTTTAATAGTAGTATAGATACTTGCGTAAACCCAATCAATTGCCTCTCTTAGAGGGAGGTCCCGAGGCTGCGTGAGCATTGATTCCGAGACAAGTCCAAATAGGTCCTTGCCATCGCCTTTCCATTTGCCTGACCCGAGTATGGCCGAAAAAAGCTGATCGTCTATGCCATACAACACGCGAGAGATCAGATTTGGGCAGCCCCAGAAACGGGTACTGCCCGAACTAATGGGTTGAGGCGTAGGCGCTTCAGTCATGGTTGGCGCGAAGGTCAATTCAAAGGCGCAGGGTTGTCGAGAACTCCCCCAACGACCACCGAAACAGAAACCCCCAGAAAGGAGGCCAGAATACCATTGAAGCTGGTCCATTTCCTCCGTAGTGCGTACAGCCTTTGATGCCAAATCGCGCACGTGCGGCAAGACTTTGTCGAATTCCGTACAATATCTTGACCAGAACAATGAGGCGAAAACTCGAGCAAGACTTTCGATATCTGAGATTCCTGCCAGCGTTGCTGAGTCAGCTACATCCGCAACAATCGTTCGATAGCTCACTTCGCCAATTGAGCCGAGACCCCACATGGCAACCCCTGCTGTTGAATCCTCACCGATTTCAAAGATTTTTTGTGCAAAGTCATAGTGATGGTGCGCACCTGACTGGCTACCGGGACCGGGGATGAACATGGTCGACGTGCTGTCTGCTCCGAGTACTACACCTTCAGACGAAAGATAGCACGCTGCGATGGTCATATCGTTGAGCGATTCCCAAAAACATCTGTATACGGCATTAAGACGGCGAACTACGCCGATTATCGTGTCCGTTTGCAACCTCGTCAATCCCATACCCGTCCTGCATTGGAAGAGCATTATTGATGACGGCGCGCGGCGGCCATCGATTCGTGGAGAGTCGCGGCGAGGATTTGAGTTGCGTGATTTTTATCGCTCGGCTGGATTCTCCTTATCGGTCCGGGTGGAGGGGAAGTCGTGGGTCGATCGTGGTCGATAGTTCAATTGGGATGATCCACAGAATGTCGGGTCGATGATCCGACCTACAACTTCGCCTGGCCGCGCGCGGCGCGGATAGGACTCATCACTGAAAGGAGAACTCATGCGACGCACGGTTTCAGTTGTTTTTGCTTTGCTCTTCGGGGCGTTTGGTTTGTTGGCGGTAGCTTGCAATTCGAACGTAACACCCGCGCCAAATCCCAATGCGCCGGAAGTATTTTTGCCGGACTCGATTTCGTTTGACGTAGATGAGCTGCCGGAAGACACGACGGGGGCGAAGGTGATCGCGCAGTCGCAAACGCAAACGGAGCTTCAACAGTACGACCGCACGATTCGGGCGGCATCACAGGTGGTGCATTCGTTTCAGAGGTTTGCGGATCGATCATTGAAATTGGCGGCGGCGATTCGGGATGATTTTCCAGACCCGGCTGCCACGCAGATTTCTGGCGACCTCCTCGTGGAAGGCGAGACTGTGCAGTATCGAGCGGATTTTGCGTCGTTCGACATAGACAGCGATGGCACCACCGAAGGTTCGGGGTTTGCGAATCAGAATCCGGTGGCCTTGCGCATGTGGGTGGATCGAGGCGAGGGGTTTGAGCGTTTCTTGTGCGTGCTGATTTCGTCGAGGCCGACATCGCAAGGAACGGGAGCAGGGGAGATGTTTGTTCGGCCCAGCGCGGCGGACGCGACAGTGTATGAGGATTTGCAGTTGTATGTCTCGTGGGATCGAACGGATTCGACGCATGGCTGGAATGAGGCGTTGGTATCGGGGCATGTTCGAGGGAATGTGGCCATGTCGATCGGGCATCAGCGCGTGGATGCACGAATGAACGCGGAGAATGTACTGGAGAAGACGGTGCGGTCGAGCAGCTTCTTCACGGATAATCCGTTTGATTTCACGAGTTACCAAAGTTCGGTGCATTTTCTGCGAGGCGGTTCGAGCGTGTTGGTGTCGGCGGCTTCCGTGGGCGGAGACCGTTTGATCGATTTCACGGATGTGTGCGTGAGCTTGCCGAATCGGGGCGGCGGGGAGGCCGACTGTAGCGGGTTTAATTTGCAGGATGTGGCGCTGCTTGCGATGCCGGGTGAAGGCCAGGCGAATTTCCCGTCCGATTTTCCTGAGACACCGACGTTCTAGCCCGATTTATTTTCTTCGTAACCCTTCAGCGGAATGCGGCGCCCCTGGTGCGCGCCGAGGGCGGAAAACGATCGCCGGCAAAGACAAATCCAAACAAACAATCTCATTCAAGACCAACTCGCAACGTCAAACGGACGAACCCCTCGAGGGAAAATGGCCGCCGCCGGAAAACTCAAGGTTGTTCAGAAACCATTCAATTATCGGACCTTATTTTCGAAAAGAACGTCCAATAAAACGAGCGTTTTTGCGATGAGCTCATTTCGCCTATGACTACCCAACTGCAACGAAGCCGTCACATTCTAATCAGGTTTGTAACGGTTCTGCTGCGGCTCACTCTATAATAGGTGTTCTCAGGGCTTTCAATGGCGGGGTTTGTTCGAGGAAACGATGACACAAACAATGATGGCACTTAGCCGGGACCGGTCCCTATTACGCGGGCTCTTACTTTTGAGCCTGACAACGGTTGGCACTTTTCCGCTTTCCTCGGCGAACGCTCAATCTGACAAAAATGCGCCGAGAGGAAAAGTCGATCTTCTTTCGTCGGTGGAGGATGTCGTACCCGGAAAACCGTTCGATGTCGGCGTGCGGTTCAAGATGGCCGAGGGTTGGCATATTTATTGGATCAATCCGGGTGAAGCGGGCATGGCGCCGCGGGCGAAGTGGGCGCTTCCGAACGGGTTTTCCGCCGGGGAATTACAGTTTCCCGTCCCGAGGCGTCATGTTGCCCCGGGAGATATCGTGACCAACATTCTGGAGGACGAAGCGGTACTGCCGGTTTCCATTACTCCACCGGCCGCGATTTCGGAAAAGAAGATCTCCTTGCAGGCCGAAGTTCGATACCTGATTTGCAGGGAATCCTGTCTCCTGGAAACGGCGAAGGTTCAGCTTGAATTGCCTGTGGCCGCTTCAACCGCAGAAATACGAGACGCGAACAAAGACGTTTTCGTATCCGCTCGCCGCGCACTTCCGAAATCGACCAGCAAGTATCTTTCCGTGAAGGGCGATGCCAACCCGTCGACACCGGGCGCCAACCAGAAACTCGAAGTCGCGCTACACCTACAGATCAACGAAGGATTTCATATTCAGTCGCATCAGCCGTTGAATGAATCTTTCGTGAAATGCGATGTGCTGATGGAACCGACGAAAGGGGTCGTTTTCGAGAACCCGGTTTTTCCGGCCGGTCAGCTTCGCCCGGTAAAAGTTCTTGGGCAGATTAGCGAATACTCCGGCAAGGTCACGGTAACCATTCCAGCGGAATCGTTGGAGGAGCCGCCGGTTGCGCCGGTGCGATACGCGGGACTTGTGTTGTATCAAGCGTGCAATGAACAAGGCACGTGCTTTCCACCGGATGCGCTTTCGTTTTCTTTTCTAGCGGGACAACCGACGACATCGGCCAACGATGGCCGGGGAACTCCAACTCCGTCTGAAAGCTGGCCGGCAGCAGATTCGCCGGACGAGCGCGTTGCCACTCATGAGAAATCCACCGCCGCGTCTGTTCCCCCGACAACTCCAGTGGCCGCTCAAACAAAATCCGCCGAGCCGGTCGTGGAACAAGCGACGCAACTCGAAGATGAAGGCGCGGAAGAAGTGGCCGGTTCCGATAATCCGAAAACTTTATTAGGCTGGTTGATGTTTGCGTTTCTGGGTGGACTTCTGCTCAACATCATGCCGTGCGTTTTGCCGGTGATTTCCATCAAAGTTCTCAGTTTTGTTCAACAAGCTGACGAGGCCCCGGGTCGCGTGGTTCGACTGGGGATGACCTTTGTGGCCGGGATCATGGTGTCGTTCATTGTCATGGCGCTGATTGTCATCATTCTAAAATCCGCCGGTCAACAACTGGGGTGGGGATTTCAATTTCAATCGCCGCTTTTCATCGTGATCATGGCTTCGCTGATGTTTCTTTTCGGGTTAAGCCTTTTCGGTGTTTTCGAAATCACGCTTCCCGGATCGGCCAGCACCAAGCTTGCGTCGGCGGAGAGTCACGAAGGCTACACCGGCGCGTTCGTGAAGGGGCTTTTGGGAACGATTTTGGCAACGCCCTGCACGGCTCCGTATTTGGGTCCTGCTTTGGGATGGGCTTTCACGGCGAGTGCGGTTGAGCTTCTGGCGGTTTTTTCGGCAGTCGGGTTGGGAATGTCCAGCCCGTTCATCTTGTTATCGATGCAACCGAAATGGGTGCGATTCCTCCCGCGACCGGGCGTGTGGATGGAATACTTCAAACAATTCATGGGCTTTTTGTTGATGGGAACGGTCGCCTGGTTAATGTATCCGTTGGGACACCAGATCGGACCTGATGGGTTGGTGTGGATGGGGGTTTTGCTGATTTTCCTAGGAATTGGTGCGTGGCTCATTGGAAAACAAACTCCGTTGACATCGCCGGGCAAACGATTGGCCGGGTGGTGCACGGCTTTGGCACTTGTCTTCGTGGGTTGGAGCGCGTCGTTCGGTCGAGAACGTTCGTCGATTGATCACCTGCGAGCGGAATATCGAAGAACCGTCCACGGAAATTGCGGGCTCACCATTCCCACGCAGGATCAGTGGAATACGGAGATTCCCTGGCAACATTGGTCCAAGGGATTGGCGGAACAACTGTCGAATGACGGGTATACGGTGTATGTCGATTATACGGCCACTTGGTGCGCCACTTGCTTGGCCAACAAAAACGCGACGTTGGAAAGCAAGGATGTCCGAGCCAAGATGGCGGACCTGTGCGTGGTACCGCTCAAGGCTGACTTTACCGACAATAATCCGGATATTCTGGCTGAACTGCGAAAGTTCGGGCGATCCGGCGTGCCATTGAATGTCATCTATCCGGCGGGGAAACCGGAAAAGCCGCTGGTCTTGCCGGAGCAGTTGGTCGGACGATCCAAGCTGGTGTTGCGAAAGCTGGAGGTCGCCGGCTCTTCGCAAGAGTGCCGAGCCGTCTCCGCGAATCCAAGCGGCGTCCCCGGCGCGTGAACCGCGGCGACGGGTTGAGGGTCTCCTTGCACCCTTTTCTGCAGCGTCGAAATCTCTATTGGAGCAGTGGCACACAGCCAACCACTCTTTCGGGTGTAACAAAGCGCCTGCGATCTGCCGACGCATTATCGGTCTCGACGCCTTCGAGCTGTCGCCTTTCAGGTGAAAATCGGGTCGGTCGATAATTCTCATAACGCCGACCCTCTCCCCTCGTGCGAAGCGGATTTGCCTTGCGCGCCCGCCGCGCTTCTGGTTTGGTTGTATTCGGATGGTGGACATGCCCGTTGCTCGAAACGTTACTTCACGCCGGTCCTCGTCCGTGGGCCGCATTCTTGATTCAGCGCTCAGTCTCCATTGCAAGGCGATCGTGATCGGTGTGCTGGTCATGCTGACGGTGACGGCCACGTTATCGGGCTATTTTCTAGAAGCCAACATGAGGATTTTTCGTGGACGTCAGAGCGAGCAGGTGGCCGAGTTGGCGGCGATGCTCGCTCGAAGCGCGGCGGTGATGCCATTTCACGAAGGATCGGAGGCGCTGGCGACCTTGGCTTTGAAATCCGCAAATGGCGCTCCGCTCGAGTACGTATTGTTCTTTGATGGGGAGGAGCGCGAGGTTGCGTCAGCACATCACGGGAAGCACGATTTTCTCCATCGGTTTCGAAAGGAGGGGATGCGCGGGGCATCGACGATCGGGATTTCGACGGTGCTGCCGGCGGATGACCGTCTTCCGGCGACAGTGGATATTACGTATCCGGTGGCTTCGATGGCGGCGACGGAGGATGGGCGCGTTCCAGGCCAAACGAAACTGGCGGGGTATGTTCGCGTGGGGATGGTGGTGGATACACGGCATCGTTCGGTGGTTAGCATCGGGGACCTTGCGGTTGGGGTGGCCATACTCGCCACCATTGTCACCGTTCCAATCGGGCTCATGCTTGTGCGGAGAGTGGTTTCTCCGTTGGAGAGTCTCACGCAAACCATGGTCCGCTTTTCGCAAGGGGAACTCACGATTCGAAGCCCGGTGAATCGTCGCGACGAGATCGGAAGGTTGGCCGAGGCGTTCAATCGCATGGCGGATCAATATCAACAGGACCGTGAACGACTGGTTCGCTTCAACGAACAACTCGAGGAGCGAGTCTCTCAGCGAACGCACCAGCTTCGTGAACTTGCCTCGCGCGAACCGTTAACCGGGCTTTATAACCGTAGACATTTTTCGGAGGCTCTTCAGCAGGAACTGTCCGAGGCGATTCGTTATGAGACGGACCTATCGTGCATCATGATGGACCTCGATAATTTCAAACAGGCGAATGATCGGTTTGGGCATCAGGTCGGCGATGAAGTCTTGCTGTTGGTGTCGTCCACGATCCTCAGTCAATTGCGATCGTCGGACGTGGCTGCTCGTTTCGGTGGCGATGAGTTCGTCCTCATGTTGCCGCGCACGGATGTCGAGCGAGCCGGTGTTCTCGCGGATCGAATTTCCGAGCGTTTCGAAAAGGAACTGACTTGGCGACTTCCCCAAGTTCGCGTGGGAATGAGCATTGGGATTGCGAGTCTCCGGGAATCCCGGGCCCATGACGTGGACACCCTGATCCGAGCGGCGGACCGCGCGCTGTATCAAGCCAAAGAGGGGGGAAAAAACAGGATCGTTTCCGCCGTCAGCCGCCCGGCGCCGACCGCATCCGGGTCGGGATGACTTTCCCATTCTCCGGGATAATCCGTCCCGCCGACCGAATGATTACAAAGAGAGATTCATTTTGGAATCGCTCCATGCGCGTGAATAAGGTAGCCTGTAGCAGGTGTTGGTGGCATTGAGGGCGGACCGTGTTGACATCGATTGGTCAGTATGTCGGGGGGAAAGTGATTTCCGGTGTGCTTTTCGTATCCGGCGCCGGAGCGGTGATCTGGTTTTGGAACCACCCGGAGCAGCTTGAACTGATCTGGCGGACCCTGAAATACGCGGTGGCGTGGATGGGGTTTGTGGTTATTTTACCGTGGGCCCTGTTTTTCGTGACGCCGTGGGTGATGGCGAAAGAATCGAATTGGGCGGCTGGGTTGATGCTGGCGGCCTATGTTTTAATGGATGCGGTCGTCGCTTTTTGTCTGACCGGGGGCGTTTTCGGTCATAATGCGTTGACTTGGGTGGTGTTGATTCTTGGATTTCTGTCGGCGGGAGTTTATAATTTAAAGGTCTGCGAGTACCAGGCCAATCGATTGGAAGAGGGATAATCCCTCGGAGGAAACCGGCGAGGGTTACGCATGTCCGCGCTCTCGGAAGGCAGTCGAGTCAACAACTACTTGCTGGAAGCCCGCATTGGCGCGGGAAGTTTCGGCGAAGTGTGGCGGGCACGCCATCACGTGTTCGATCAGCACGTAGCCATCAAGATCCCGACGGACAAGAGTTTCGTTCGAAACTTGCAACGAGAGGGGTTGGCGGTTCACGGGTTGCGACATCCCAATATCGTTCGGGCGATCGACTTGGACCCGTATAGCGACCCACCGTATTACATCATGGAATTGGTGGATGGGCCGTCGCTTCGTGCGGTGATCGACCATTACCGTGCGACGTTCTCAATCGGTGCGGCGATCACCATACTTCGGGGTATCCTTCAAGCGCTTTCGGCTTCCCATGCGGCGGGGTTGATTCATCGGGATGTGAAACCGCCCAACATCTTGCTTGCATGCCCGCTTCACCAGATTGAGACCGTGGCGGAACAGGCCGTCAAGGTGACCGACTTCGGACTGGGTCGCATCGGCGGCGTGACGGCCCAGTCGATCATGCAAAGCGGCAGCATGGTGACGGACGACGGTAAGAACGTGGCCGGGACGATTGCGTACATGTCTCCGGAACAGCGATCCGGCGGTGAGATCGACGGGCGTAGCGATTTGTATTCGTGTGGGATCGTGCTGTTTGAAATGTTGACCGGCGAACTTCCCCAAGGGAATGAATTGCCGAGCGAAGTTCGATCGGGAGTGCCGAAGTTTCTCGACGGCGTGTTTCAGCGGTCGTATTGTCGATACGATCGGCGGTTTCGTTCCGCAACGGAGATGTTGGAGGCCTTGCCGCCCAAGCCGCCAACCGCGCCGGTCTCAGCGTCGCCGCGGGTCTTGCTTCCGCCGAAGATCGTCGACCGCGACCCTCGTCGTCCCCTCACCTGCGGATCGTGCCGAGGCGTTGTGAACCCAAGCGATACGTTTTGCATTCATTGCGGCGGGTCTTTGTCGGCTGCGAATCGGCGATGTTCCAAATGTCAATCGAACGCGCAGGCGGAAGACCGTTTCTGCATTTACTGCGGGACCAGCCTTGAGGCTGTTTCCACCGGATGAGGGATGAATCGTGTCCGCCGAACTCGGATTATTTCTGCTGGTCCTGATCGCTGGATGTGGCGCGTTTCTCTTTTGCACTCTGTACCTTCTTTTTCAATTGGTGGGCGGAATCGGGCGTGGAATCGGGCGAATGCTAGGAATCGGTAGAGCGCCCTACTCGAAATTCCGCACAGTGGACGGGCGCGTGCATTTCCCGAAATGCCCCAAGGTCGGTTGTGGGCATGTTGAATATCGTGATGCGAGATTTTGCAGCCGGTGCGGAACGCGCATGGTCGTCCAAGTCCGTCGAGGCGCGGTGAGAACATGAATTCCGGCGCATTGAAAGTCTTGCAACAAGAAACGGAGTTTCTCTCCGGCGTGGAGACCAATCTGGAAACGGCCAAGGGGAAGTGGCTGCGCGGGGCGATTTGGCAACGCACTCAAGACGATGAACTGGACCGGCTCAAGGGTCTGATGGCCGCCCATCGCAATTATGATCGGGAGTTGCTGAAATCGTTGCCCACGAATCGGCGCGTGGCGCTTCATGGATTCGAGCGGCGATGGTTTTTCGGGAAGAAGCGAACGGGTGTGGCCATTGCCTCGGTGTTGACGCCTTTGAACCACTTTGCGGCATCATCGAAAGAGCCGCCTCCGCCGATCGGACTGGGGGATTTGGTTCACCACATTCGATCGTTGGTGGGAAATGGCGGAGTGCCACAGCTTGTCGGAGTGTGCAGTCCGACGGGGTTCACGGAAGAGGCCAAGGCGGCCCGGTTGGATTTGCCGCATGTGACGGTTGTTTTGGTGGAACCGGATGGACAGGGCGGATGGCGTACGTCGGCGGCGAGTGAATCGGTCGATCCGCGAATCCTTCGACTATTCGATCCGGAAAACGCCGGTCAAAAAGTGGACCGCGTTCGTCGGGTTCTGGAGGAACGAAGCGCGGACCTGTTGACCGGGGGAGTTTCGCTGAGTGCGGTTGCGGAAGAACTCAAACTCCCCAAAGATGTCGTTCGACAGGCGTTGGTTCAGGTTTCCAAGTCGGACCCGGAGCTGCGATTGTCCGAAAAGGATGGAGAGGTTCTTTTGTATCGAGGAGCGGCGACGCAACGTGAGGAGCGCAAGCGGATGGGTGTTATTGAACGCATCAGGCAATTATTCTCCGGAGAGGGAGATGAAGTCGCCAAGATCAACCTTCTCGCCGAACGTCGGGCGGCACTTGCCCAGCGCCGTGACCGAATTTATGAAGACATCGGCAAGCTCGAAAAAAAGGAAACCGATCTCCTATCACAAGGAAAGGCAGCGACATCGGATGTCATCAAACGTCGCCTTGCGGCCCAGTTGGCTCAATTTCGCAAGGATTTGGCCCGCCAGAATACCATGGCCGCCATGTTGAATCAGCAGATCAACATTCTCAGCACCGATATCCATAACCTCACCTTGATTCAGCAGGGTCAATTGGCCCAATTGCCGGATACGACGGAATTGACGGAAAACGCGGTCAAAGCCGAGGAGTTGTTGGAGACCCTTCGCGCGGATAGTGAGTTGGTGAGCGGATTGACGACGGGGTTGCAGGAGATGACCACGACGGACGAGGAGATGGCCATTTTTAAGGAATTCGAGACCGTCCAAACTCCTGCGGTGACCGCGCCTTCCAAGGCGCCGACTCCGGCGCAGTCGGTGAAGAGTCAACCCGTGACACAGAAGCCGTTGCCGGCGCAACCGGAGCCGCCGCCGTCCGCGCGTCGTGCGGGCCCAGAGCCTACCGCGTGATGTTCGGCGAATGTCGCAAACGGTTTTTCTTGTTTTGAGAGGATGAACGATTCTTGACCACCTTTGCCGGTTTTCTCGATTGGCTGACCAAGCGGAAGAAACCATTGTCGCAGATGACTCGCTCCGAGCTGCGACGACAGGAGCTCTTGCTGGAGAAGGAACGCGCTCGCCTGCTCAACCGCGTGACCACGATCGCCAAAGACAAACAGGTGCTCTTCGAGCGCGGGGCCAAGGAAAAAACGCCCGAAGTTCGCCGCGTGATGGCCCAGGAGTTTGAGTTGAAAACCACCGAGCAGTTGATGCTCGCACGACAATTGAACATCCGCAGCAAAGAAATGCTCACTGTGTCGCGCCTTCGAATGCTCCGCGAAAACGCCGACCGCGCCGGTCAAACCGGAAAGCTGGGTTTGGTGAGTGAAGTGGATCTGGTGCGCTTAAGCAAGCTCATTGAATCCGATTCGATCAAGACCGAGGTGTACCAAGAACGACTCGACGAAGTTCTTTCCATCGGCGCCACCGCCGACGAGGGCGCCGCCGGACTGAGCGAAGCCGGTCAAACCGTCGTTCGGGTGTGGGAGAAAATGGACCAGGGCGTGATCACCGACCAGACCGAGGGCTTCGACGAAGCCGACCGCAGTGTCCGCGAACGACAGGCGGCGCCGGAGTAAAGTATCCGCGCTAACGCGCGCCAAGGAGAACTATGTACTCTCATCCACGACCGTTGCGACGAAGCACATCCGACTGTTGGCTCGCCGGTGTCTGCGGCGGACTGGGCGAGCATTTCGGCTTCGACCCGACCGTGGTGCGTGTGGCGTATGTTTTGCTTTCCATTTTTTCAGCGGGCTTTCCGGGGATGCTGGTGTATTTCATCCTCTGGGCCGTGATTCCGAAGAGGGATTATCCGTAGGAGTGAATTGGCTTTGACGAACGTTTGTTTGATTCGATGGATTGGGAGCGCAATCGATGACTGTTGATCCACTGCGGCGCGTCCACCAGACACGACCGTTTCAACCCTTTGTGATGCATCTGGCCGATGGTCGCACCGTTCGGGTTGAGCATCCTGAGTTTCTGGCGCTATCGCCCAGCGGCAGAACCGTCATTGCTTATGGCTTGGACGACGGCTTTGAAATTTTGGATTTACTCCTCGTGGTTGGAGTGGAAGTTCCTAACGGCAAAGTTGCGTGAGTACCCTCGAAGTTGAGAAATAACCTATGGCCTTATTCAAATCCGAAGAAGAACGACGCATCGAACGCGACATCAAAATCCGCCAAGGAATCCGGCGGATTGAACGCTCCGTCCGCGAACAGGCCAAATTCCAGGATGAATTCATCAAGAACGCCCAACAAGCCAAACGAATCGGCGATACCAATCAATATCAGTTCATCCGCGGCTCACTTCGCAAGACAGCCGTCATTCGCAAAGTGCTCGAGCGACAATTGCTCGCCGTCAAAAACGCCCTGCTCATCAAACGCCAGGCCGAAGCCTCCGCCGATTTCGCCAAGAGCATGAACATGATGGCCACCGAAATCGGCAAGCTTTTCGGTGCCACGGACTTGGCACAAACCCAAGCCGCCTGGGAAAAGGCCATGATGCAATCTCAGACCATGGAAGAACGCATGAGCATGTTCCTCGATTCCATCGAGGACATCGCCGCCCAAGATGTGGAAACCTCCGCCGCAAGCGAAACCGTCTCCGATGCGGAAATCGATCGCCTGATCGAAGCCGAAACCGAGGCGGAGCACCAGAAGGAATTGGACAAACTCGCCGGCCTTCGTGCGGAACTGAGTGCCTTGAAACAGCCGGGGGAAAAGCAGTAATAGTGCTGATTCACGCCGTCGCCCCGTCTTGGGTGCACGGCGATTTCGGAAAAACGTTATGGTGGCCATGAGCAGCGTACTGGAATTGACCGACCGCATCGTCCGGGAATTCCACCCGGAGCGGATCATTCTCTTTGGGTCGCACGCGTATGGAACTCCAAAAGAATATTCCGATGTTGATCTTTTGGTCATCATGCCGTTTGAAGGTCGCGGGTTCGACAAAGCAATGGAAATCCTGAAGCGAATTGACCCGCGAATCCCGTTGGATTTGCTGGTGCGCCGCCCGGATGATACGGCCCGACGCTACGCACAATTCGACCCGCTGATTCGAGAGGCGCTAGACTCCGGCAAAGTGTTGTATGAACAAAATCGTTAAGGAGTGGCTGGCGATGCGTCGAACAGAGCCAAAACCCCTTTCGTCGCCAAGCCATCCTGAACTCTGTACGGGTTATTCATGATGAATGACGGCACCATCGTCGATAACTTCTTGTTGTCCACAAGACGAATTTCGGAAGGGGAGAGTGATTGTCTTTAATGGAGGCTATCGGCGTTGCGAAATCGACGAAACGATGTTGGGCTATGGTTCTTGGTGATTGCGATGGCGGCCTGACAAGAGAGCATCTGGTAAGCGAGTGCGTAACTCCTAAAAAGGTTAGCGTTCGAGGGCTTCCCTGGTGTAAAACCGAGTTAAAGACGGTTGGGGTAGGCAGCCTGACTGGTCACATTCTTTGCCAGCGTCACAACAATGACCTTTCCGTAGTTGACCAGGAAATAAAGAGTTTCAAACAGACAATATTGGAAGTGGACAATCATCCTTCGACCACGGAGATCAAAGGCGGCCGACTCTATATGAATCTTGACGGACGCCTACTTGCGCGGTGGTTGGCAAAAACCTACTGCAACTTCCTAACAGCCCAAGATCATTTTGTAGAGCCAGAATTGGTTCGATTCTGTTTCGGGCGATCAAGCAAAAAATCACCGCAGGTTTGGGTGCCGGTCTGGAAAGGCCTACAGCTAAAACTGAACAATGATCATATTCTGGGGTTGTATGAATGGAAGGAAGATACCGGCGGCTTCATTGCGGAAATGCCATTATTTGGATTTCCTTGGCTATTAACATCTCTCGATCTTCCGCGAAAGGACTTCTTAAATATACTGGAGCAGCTTCAAATCATTCCCCACTCGGCACGAAGAAGTGTATTGCCCAATCCACCCGAAATTAGTTTCGAAATTGGGGCACAGAAGTACCGCGTAATAATCCGTTGGGGTACACGTCGAAACAAAGGATACGATCAAGCGTGAAAGCGAATTGAATCTGATGGCCGTTTCCTTCGACACTTTCGATCGCCTCAAGACCAAGGGCGTTGCCGCGTATCAAAACGGCGAATACTTGGCCGCGAAGACGTATTTGGTCGATGCGGCCGAGTGCATGATCGAATTGGCCGCCGCGGCCAAGACCGCCGACGCCCGCAGGCAGCATGAAGAAGTCGCCGCGGAATTGATCCAACTCGCCAAAGAATGCGACCGCCTCCATTCAGGCGGACGTCGGGGCAAGCCCGGCCAACATGGAGGACGAGGAGGCGGTGGCGGCGGACCAGGTAGAGCGGGCACAAACCGCCAAGCCGCCGAGTCCGACGACGACGGCGCCGACGCCTCTGACTGGGTCATCCGCGAAAAGCCGAAGATCGGTTTCGACGATATCGCGGGCCTCGAGGACATCAAGGAAGATATTCGCCTCAAGATGCTCTACCCCTTCGCTCACCCCGAACTTGCCCAAAAATACGGCATCACCGTCGGCGGCGGCGTCCTCCTCTTTGGCCCACCCGGCACCGGCAAAACCATGATCGCCAAAGCCGTCGCTCACGAAATCGACGCCACCTTTTTCCTCATCAGCCCGGCGCAGATGCTCAGCAAATGGGTCGGCGAAGCCGAACAAAACGTCCGCAAACTCTTCGACGCCGCAAAAGCAGAACCCATCGCCGTCATTTTTCTCGACGAAGCCGAAGCCCTCGTCCCCAAACGACAATCCGAAGGAACGTCCGTCATGCAACGCGTCGTCCCCCAAATCTTGCAAGAACTCGAAGGCTTCGATCGCCAAGGCGACCGCGCACTCCTATTCATGGCCGCAACGAATCAACCGTGGCTGCTGGATGAAGCCATGCTCCGCCCCTGACGATTGGATACAAAAGTCTACATAGGCCTGCCCGATCCACCTGCTCGGTTCAAGCTGCTGGAGCTAAGCTTTAACGACCGCCCGTTGGACGACGACGTGGATTTCGGCGAATTGTGCGACCGCTTGAACGGCTACAGTGGTGCTGACATCAAGAGCATCGCCCAGCAATCCGCCCAGCGACCGTTTTTGGAGGCCATCGCCGGCCAAGAAGCGAGAAAAATCAACCAGACTGATATACTTACGGTGATAGAGGAAACGCCGCCCTCGGTACATCCGTCGGCCTTGGTCCGATTTGAAGAATTCGCCCGAGCATGGAAATGACCGCCCACATTCATCGAATACAAAGTAGTCGTTGGTCGGGTCATCGACCCGGCACTCGAATAGGTGGCACTGTCAAACCGCGGTTTGGCAGTGGAATGGCCTGGTGCCCCATTCTTGCCGCGGGCAGGCGTGGGGAACGATTCCTTCGGATGTGCGACTCATGATCGTGAATAGAGTAGACCCGCAAGAATTCTTCCGCCGGCCCGACGCTGTCGCCTATCTCGCGCCCGCGTCCGAATTGTTCGGACTTCTCAAGCGTACTTTCGATCTCCCGCCCGCCTGGGCCGCATTGATTACGAACCAAACCGGGGAACAAGCCGTCGCTCCAGCCGGCGCAGTAATAAAAGGCACAGACACAGAGGAACTCCTTTTTGCGCGAACCACTCCCGTCGAAGTTCACTTCGACGAAGACAACCTCGTGACGCGCGATCGATTTCAATGCACGGCGGAAGTGAAACTACAAATCAGACTCCTCCCCGATCGAAGCGAACTCGTGTCTTTCCGACAAGCCGTCCTCGGCAGTTATCATGTGGCCACCTCCGCAAATCTAGCGCGATTCCTTCAACCCGCCATTCGCGAATCGCTACTGGAGGTCGCGGCCAATCAAGAGGCCGAATCGCTCTTGAGCGTTCAGAGCTTCGTCACCACAAGCGACAAACTCGTTAAGGCGATTGAGGGACCCTGTTTCTCCGCCGGATTGGTGTTAGATGGCGAACCGACGATTGCATTCGATTCCCCTGGCTACGAGCAATCGCGCCGCACTCAAGAAGAAACCGCTCGCCGCGATAGCGAACAAGCCGCCGTTCACCGCTCCCAAAACGAGCGAGCCGCTCACGTCGTCTCGTTGTTGGCCCAGTTTGACCAAATGGTTCAGACAAATCCGGCGTCAAAAATTTCGGACGTTCTTCGCTACTTCGCCACTGAAGAACGAAGCCGACTTTACGAATCACTCTTCGCGTCCAATGTCCCCGAAAAAACGACAAAGTGGATCGTCGTTATCGCGGGACACGAGCTATTGTTCTTCAGTCCGACGGAACCCTCGCAGCCCAAACGGCGTTTGACCATCTCCGGTGCTCCGGGATCATTGCGCTCCGTGCAGATTTGCAGGAAAAATAGACAGGAACACAACGAATCGGGAGGCTCGAATGCCATTCTAGTTGGCGCGGCCACCGGTGTTTACGCCCTACCCGTGGACGGCGCCGAACCCGAAACCGTATGGCTCGTACCCGGGAATCCCGTCGTTAAGGGCGGGTTTAACGCTGTGGCAATTGTGCAAGACCGAGTGTATGGGACTCATTCGGAATTGGGGATTTATGAATGGAGATTGACCGAACCCGGTTTTGTCCGTCGCCGCTTTGAAGATCGAACGCGACGCGCGGAAACCGTGCGCGCCGTCCAAGCCCTTGACGGCGATTGTTATTGCGCGGTCGATTCGACCTGCATTCGCTGGTCGGGAGGTGACGAGAATGACGGCGCCGTGGTAGAATACACGGGAAGCCGCTCCGCGATCACGGCCATTTGTCCGACGAAGGATGGTCTGTTCGCGGGCAATAGTGAAGGGGATATTCTACAGTGGGCGAGAGAAGCAAAACCCAACGCGCCGGCGGTGTTGGTGCACGGCAGCAGACGACCGGTCGAATCGGTTTGGCGGGTTACGACTCGCGGCGTGGATCGACTGTTCTACGCCGATACTTCGCTTTACATTCACGCCATGGTGATCGGCGACAGTTTTACTTGTCGTTTCGAAGCCGGGGGGCAGACCCTGAAACGGGTGGATGTCGCACCCGATCTCTTGGTTGCGAACAACGAACTACGCGATCGACTGATTTGCTGGAACCCGGGAAAACCTTCGCACCCGACTGCGATCATTCCGGTCGCGTCTTTAGTGGGGCGCACCATTCAAGATGTCTGCCTGGTGCCGGCTTCGTGACACGACTTGGCACTTCCTTTTGCCTATTTGTGCTGGGACTGATTCACCCAACACCGTCGTTCGCCCAAGAGTCCAATGGCCCCAAGAGAGTCGTCGTCATTGGTCCCAATGCCGCAGAGGTGATTTGCGGCTTAGGGGCGTGCGATCGAATCATCGCAGTGGATAAGTATTGCGTCTTCCCGCCGGAATTGGCCAATCGCCCGCTCATTGGCGGACTGTTCGACGCGGATATCGAACGCATCGTGGCGCTAAAGCCCGATCTGGTCGTGCTTCGCGGTCGCAAGGAATCCGTGGAGGAATTATGTCGGCAACAGAAAATCTCGCTCTTTTGGGATAAAACAGAGAACTTGGCGGATATCACCACCACCGTACTTGATCTTTCCACCGTTTTCTCGCGAGAAACCGAGGGGCGAAAGTTGATCGCCGAGTTTCGCCAACGATTGAACGCGATTGAAAAACGGGTCGCGGGAAAACCGAGACCGCGAGTATTGCTGACGGTCGGACGGCGGCCCGATCATCTTTCCGACATCATGACGGCCGGGAAGGGATCGTTTCTGGATGAGATGATTCGCATCGCCGGGGGAGAGAATCTCTTCGGTGACGTGGAAATGCCCTACCCACAAATTAGCACGGAGGCGATTATCGCCAAGCAGCCGGATGTGATTGTGGAACTGGTGCCGGAATTGGAGTTGACCCGCGATCTTCGAGAGGAGATGACGAACGGATGGAAGAAGCTCGCCCCGTTGCCCGCAACAAAGACGGGCCGAATTTATTTTCTGGACGACAAAAACGCGCTCATTCCGTCTCCTCGATACGTGGAGATTGTGGAAAAAGTGTCGAGGTTGCTGCATCCGGATGCGTCGATACCGTGAGCAGATTCTGTTTGTCGGCATGTCATGGCCGATGAAGCGCAGTTGGTTTGGGACGAATGGATCGAGCGATCAAAGGGCTCGCGCATTTGGGTCGGCGGACACAATATGGAAGCTCGGCGAATCATTGAGCCGCAGTTGGTCGATTGTATTCGCCCTCCGACAGGCCCGCTCGACGCGGCATTTATTTGCCCTCTGACGATCGATGAGGCCGTGTATTTCGCGCAAAAATTGATGCCACGATTGGTTTCGGCGGGCAGAATTACGGTCCTCACTAGGCAAGAAGACGGTCAAGAATCTCTCCTCGATGGAATCGTTGTTGATGTAATGACGCAACAATTTTTCGAGATCGGATTTGAGCTTGTGAAATCGGTGCCGGCGAGCGATTCCTTGCAGGCGGTTTGTTTCACGCAGGATTAGCACTACACCGCTAAGAAGGCACAAGAAAGGTGATGCGTTGTGTCGATGGCAGGTTGGGCGCGCGGAGGAGCGCGTCGAATCTGGACAGTGGAAACCCTCGGCAGGGAAGCGCAGACTATCTTGGAAGTGAAGTATCGTTCGGCCAGGTGCATCGGCCAATCCATGCCGGGACCGTAATCCGCGGCGATGAGTTTGGCCGAGCGGACCCTGGCGTCTCAAGCGTTTTCCAAGCGTCGGGCAAGGTCGCGGTTCGGATAAGGTGCAATCCGCATCGATCAAAGCACCATGAGGCTTGCCCGGTGGGTGGGCGTGGATAGGATCGACGGAGACGATCGTAGCGCTCGTAGCTCAGTTGGATAGAGCACCGGTTTCCTAAACCGGGGGTCGCAGGTTCGAATCCCGCCGGGCGCAGTGACAAGTTGGTGGCACTATTCGATGCAATCTGGTGCAATGCCGTGCAGGAAACACCTGATTTCCCGGTGTTCGTAACGTGTGACGGAAGCCTGTCACTTCGTCCGAGAGTGCGAGCCGATGCAAACCGTGTCGGTCCCGATGCAGCCTGTCTCGGTAAGGAAAGCGGTAAGCCCGTCGGTAAGGAATTCAGGTCGGTTCCCGTGGCAACCATCGTTTTCGGGGCGGACGAACCCGACAGGTCCGGCAACGCGGTCAAGGCGTCGGCAAGTTCACCGCGGCTGGTGTGCGAGTAGCGGTCCATCGTCAGCGTGATAGTCGAGTGCCGGGCAAGCTGTTGGGCGATCTTGGGATGCACGCCGCCGCGGACAAGGTTGCTGATGATCGTATGCCTCAGCGAATGGAAGTCGATCACTCGGCCTGCGTCATCACGGTATGTTAGAAAATTTGACCGTTCGCGGTCCTCGCGTTCGCGCGCGTTAGTCTCGGCTTCTTTCATCCATGCGGCTTTCGCGTCAGCCAGGTCTGCTCTGACCATCTTTGCGGGCTTGTCGGGCAGCTTCGGAAACAGGCGAGCGCTTTTATCTATGTCGCGCGTTGCATTGCCTTGCACCTTGGCCCGTAGGAACGCTTCCGGCCCATTGTGCGGAGTTTGAACGCCTTCCGGACACGACCGGTCTGGTCCGGCCTTGGAATCGCGCCAGGTGGCCAGCCGTTGCGCCATCGAGGGTCTTAACGGCAGCGTGTTCGCCCGGCGGTTCTTGGCGTACGCCGCGCGTACCGTCACGGTAGGTGTCTCATCCGCAAGCTCGAAGTCTGCCCACCTGAGCGACGAGAGTTCGCCGACCCGCAACCCGGTCTCGACGGCGAGCCGATAAAGCACCGCCCGATCCGCCCCCGTCATTCCGAAGCGCACGCCGCCACTCTTTCCGCCTGGTGCGTGCTCGGCCGCATGGAGCAACCGCCGCAACTCGTCATCTACAAGCGCCCGGCGGTCGTGTCGCCGATCCGTACGAACGTTCCAGCCTTGCAGGTGAGTGAGCGGGGTGTCCGGCGCTCGCCCATCGCGAACCATCCAGCGTGCAAGAAATTGTCCCGACTGTAGTTGAATTTGAGCAGTTCTCCGGTTTTCCTCATCCC
>JBBTCX010000174.1:0-12334 GCA_038043045.1 Planctomycetota bacterium
CGGTATCCACACGCAGCACTTCATCGACCACCGCACGGCACACCCGGAAGGTTTCTTCGCCCACCTGGCGTACCGCCGTGCCGTCCGAAAACAAACCCACTTCGCCCAGCGACACACGCCGCCCAGCCTCAAGCGAGCGGGCCATGGCATCGGAGTCGGCCGTCTGTACGCCGATCACTTTGATGTGTGGGGCCAGCGCCTTGATGTAGCTGCCCACGCCGGCGGCCAAACCACCGCCGCCAATAGCCACAAACACCGCTGCCAGAGGGCCGTGGTCTGCGGGGTGGTGCTTTTGTACGTTCTGATCAGCGGAGCTCGCGCAACAGCTTGGGCCAACGTGTTCCAGACCGTGATCTTCGTCGCCGTGGGCATCATCACCTTCGTCATTATTGGGCAAAAACTGGGCGGATTTGATCGCGCCACTCAACTGGTGAAGGAACACAACCCTACGATGCTCAAACGAGAAGCCTTGCCAGCCGACCACGAGAAGTTCGAACTCCAAACCGCCGCATTTGAAAAAGATCCGAAAGCCGCGATTCTCAAACCCCACAAGCCACAATCCGTATCCCAACGGGAGTTTCTCAGCTACGGTTTGATACCGCTCAGCGTGGCCATGTTTCCGCACTTGTTTCAGCTTTGGTTGACGGCCAAGACCGCGAAAAAATTTCGACTCACGGTCATCGCCCATCCGATCCTGATCATGGTGGTTTGGTTGCCGTGTGTACTGATTGGCGTTTGGGCCACCTCGGCGATTTTCGACGGGAAACCGGTGATTCCTTCAATACCGCCGCCGAATCCCAACACTGTTTTGGCAATCATGGTCAAATCGTTGGCACCGCCGGCCTTGGCGGGCTTGTTGGCCGCGGGGGTTTTGGCGGCCATCCTCGGAGGACTCGACGCACAGTTTCTTTGCTTAGGCACCATGTTCACCCACGACGTCGTTTCGCATTACCGTAAGCGAAACCCGCTCACCGATTCCGAACTTCTCCGCCTTGGTCGGTTCTTTGTGATCGTTGTGGTCATAGCCACTTATATTCTCGCGCTGCTCCTCACCCAGAACCGGGGGATCTTCAAGCTGGGAGTCTGGTGTTTCAGCGGTTTCTCAAGCTTGTTTCCGTTGGTATTCGCCGCATTGTATTGGAAAGGCGTCACCAAAGCCGGCGCTATTGCTTCCATCCTGGCAGCCGGGGGCACATGGACGTGGCTATTCGTCCAGTCCAACTACGGTTCTTCCAGCGAGATGGTTTTCGGCATGGTTCCGGCGGCGACCATTCTCCCCGTCACGGTCGTCGCATTGGTCTTCGTGTCGCTCATCACCCGCCGGCCTTCTCAACAAACCCTGGAAAAATTCTTCGAGGTCGCCACCGTTGTCCGCTGAATTCAATATGTCGCGTCGTGTTCAGTTCGCCGAGACCGATGCCGCCGGCGTTCTCCATTTCTCCAACTATTACCGTTATATGGAAGAAGTCGAACACGCGTTTTGGCGGTCCCTGGGACTGAGTGTGATCCACAACCATTCCGACACAGTAATTAGTTGGCCTCGAGTCGCCACGAGTTGCGAATACTTTGCACCGGCCTATTTCGAGGAGGAACTTGTTTTGCACTTTGGAATCAGTAGTCTCGGCGAATCCTCCCTTTCGTATGAAGTTGTCTTCCAGCGCGGGGAGGGGCGCATCGCCCTGGGTAAAACCACTGCGGTGTGTTGTATGATGGAAGGCGGGACTTTTCGGGCCGTGAGGGTTCCCGACACCATCCGGTCCAAACTGGCGGATTTTGTGACGTGAACCCAATGTTGCGGCGCACCGGAAACCCCGTCCGCTGATGGAGGTAGGCATGAAACCTTGGATGATTTTTGTTCTCTGCACGGTCCTTTGTTGGGGCGCGTATGTGCCCACGCTTCATCACGGCCAGAAGGCGCTCGGGGAAAAGAACACGGCTATGCGTGCATTTCTGTTTGTAGGCGCGGCCTACTTTGTCGTTGCCGGCGCAGTGCTAATCTATGTTCTTGTCACAAGAGCCGAACCTTGGTCGTTTACGTCGAACGGAGCCACGCTCTCTTCCGTTGCAGGAGTTTTGGGCGCGCTGGGTGCGATCGGAATTGTCTTCGCTCTTAAGAACGGTGGGAAACCGATCTATGTCGCACCTTTGGTCTTCGGGGGTGCTCCGATCATCAACACGTTTGTTTCCATGCTATGGGACCGACCGGCCAAAGCGCCTGGCGCCATGTTTTATGTTGGGATTCTGCTTGCCGGCGCCGGAACCGCGTTGGTTCTGCGATTCAAACCTACGTAGTCCTTCTACCGAAATGACCGCGATTCATTCCATTCTCTTTTTGCTTTTCACTCGGCCACTTGTCGGAGACGAATCGGCCGCGTCGTCTTGGGCCATGCATCGCGGGAATTCTCAACTCACCGGTGTCGTCAGGGCCGAACTACCAAACCCGCTTGCGATTCGCTGGAAATTTCAAACCAGTGAACCCTTCTCCTCTTCCGCCGCAATTTTCAACGGACGCGTTTTCGTGGGTTGCGATGACGGTTTTTTGTATTCGCTCGATCTGAATCGCGGTTCACTCATCTGGAAATTCCAAGCCAAAGGGCCCGTTCAGTCTTCGCCACTCATCGCCGATGGCAAGGTCATTGTCGGCGACGACACTGGCACAATCCACGCGGTCGATGCGCAAACCGGACAACACGTCTGGTCCTTTTCCACCGAGGGCCAATTGATTTCCTCGCCCAATCGCGACGCTAGTCGCATCGTCATCGGCTCGTACGATGGATTCGTCTATTGCGTCGACCTTTCCGACGGCGCCCTCCAATGGAAGTGTGAAACGGAAGGTAAAGTTCACGGAACGCCGGGTATTTCTGACGGCCATGTCCTGGTCGCCGGCTGCGATGAAGGATTGCACGTACTTTCGTTGGTGGATGGGAAGGAAGTGCGGAAAATCTCCATAGGCTCTATGTCCGGCACTTCCGCCGCGATCTTTGGCTCTCGTGTTTTCATCGGTACGTACGGCAACCAAGTTCGCTGCATCGATTGGCGTGAAGGAAAAACCATCTGGACTTTCGAAGACCCCGATCGACAATTTCCCTTCGCTTCATCCGCTGCAGTGACAGAGAAAGTTGTCATCATCGGCGGGCGCGATAAACGACTGCGATGTTTTGACGCCCAATCCGGCAAAGTCCGGTGGACTCTCGTGACCGGCGGTCGAATCGATGCGTCGCCCATCATCGCCGGCAGAAACGTTCTTGCTGGCTCAGGAGATGGAAACCTATATACCCTGGATCTGGAGACAGGAAAGGAACTCTCTCGACTCGATTTGGGTTCTCCGATTACGGCTTCGCCGGCGGTGGCAGACGGAGCACTCGTCATCGGAACCCAAGATGGTGTACTATATTGTCTCGGGCAGCCCCGCTCGTGACTCAAGAATCAACCGCGTACGATCGCGTAGAATGGACCACTACCGGGAATGAGGATTCAGTAAAGGATCAACCAATGTCTCAAAAGAAACATCACACAACTCTGTGGATCATGGCGCTTGCGGTCTGTCTGGCTTTAGGTGCGTCGACCGTTTTGGCACAATGGCCTCAATGGGGCGGCCCGAATCGTAATTTCTCGGTCGAAGCGAGCGGGCTGGCCGACAAGTGGCCCGAAGGTGGCCCCAAGAAACTTTGGGAACGTGAGCTTGGCGACGGCTATTCCACCATTGTCGTTCAAGACGGCACACTGTACACAATGTATCGAAATGCCGACAAGGACGAAGTCATTATCGCGCTGGACTCGAAATCCGGAAAAACGCTTTGGGAGTTCAAGTATGTCTCCGCTACGACAGCGGAAATGAACGAATTCGGCGCCGGTCCACACACGACTCCGCTCCTCGTCGGAGATAGACTCTTCACCGTCGGAGTCAACGTTGTTTTGCATTGTCTCGATCGAAAAACCGGCAGCAAGATTTGGTCCCACGACCTGATGAAGGAAATGGAAGCTCAGGAGCCGGGTCGAGGTTATTCGTGCAGTCCCATCGCTTATAAGGACACCATCACCATCCCCGTGGGAGGAAAAGAAGGCGCCAAGGGGCAATCGCTCGTCGCGTTCAAGCAATCCGACGGTGCCATTGCGTGGAAGAATCAGGACTTTGAAATCACGCACTCCTCTCCCATTCTGATCAAGCTTGGCGGAAAAGACCAATTGGTGGTGTTCATGTCCAAGGAAATCGCCGGAGTCAATCCAGAAAACGGCGAACTGCTTTGGAGTCATCCCCACGCCACGCTTTATGGTGCAAACCTCTCAAATCCATTGTGGGCCGGAGACGACCTCATCTTCGTTTCCGCGGCCTATGACTCCGGCAGCCGCGTCGTTCGCCTCACCCAAAAAGATGGAAAAACGGTACCCGAGGAACTCTGGTATTCAAAGAAAATGCGCATCCACCATGCCAACGCCGTACGCATCGGTGACTACTTGTATGGATCGAGTGGCGACTTCGGACCGGCCTTCTTCATGGGCGTGAACGCCAAGACCGGCGAGATCGCCTGGCGTGACCGCAACTTCGCAAAGTCCACCTGCATCCTTGCGGGTGGAAAGGTCATAATCCTGGATGAAGACGGTCAACTTGCACTCGCCACTCCGACGGAGAAAGGCTTGACGATCCACTCCAAATGCGAAGTGCTGAAACGAACAGCCTGGGCCGCACCAACACTCGCGGGAAAAACCCTTTATGTCCGCGACCGAAAGAACATCATGGCGCTGGACTTGGGATAAATGCGGATTGCTCGCAACTCCTATTTGAAGCGACAACTTGTCGAACTTGCAACACCGCCATAGCCAACGTGGCGGTGTTTCTTATTTGGTGCCCTTCAAATCCAGGCACACCAAACGTTCCAGATCGCGAGCGTACAGTCGCCCTCGATAAAGGACGGGAACACACCAACTTCTGCCTTCGAGGATTTCCTTTGTCGTTATCGGATTCCAATCCTTGTCACTGGCCTCGGCGATTTGTAGTTCCCCGCCTTCCGTCAAAAGAAAAAAGTGACGATCAGCCAAGACCAGCGTTCCATTCTGAATATGTGGTTTTCGCCAAAGCTCCTTACCCGAGAGAAAATCGGCACATACCAAAGCCTTTTGATCACTCACAAACAACTTGCCGTCATGAAGGATGCACGACTGAAACTTGGGCATCAAGATCGTGTTTCGCCATACCTCTTCCGCCGCCAGTCCCTCACCTTGCTTGCGAAGCTTGAACACTGCGCTCCCGGTGCGATAGCCGGAACCGATAAACAAATGACCGTCATGAAAAATCGGAGCGGCCGCATTCACTTCGTAAGACGTTTCCCATGGAATTCGAAGCGCTTGCTTTCCCGTTTTCATCTCCAAGACGATGGCGGATTGTCCAGTGAATCCGACAACATACCGGGCGCCTTCAAACGAAAAAGGGTATGGGGTGGCATATCCCGCCGGATCATTACCGCTCTTCCAAACTTCCTGCCCGGTTTTCTTGTCATAGGCGATCAACGCTCCTTGATCTTCACCCCCGGACGAAATCGCCAGGTTGTCCTCAACCAACACCGAGCTGCTGTAACCCCATTTGGGTTCATGAGAAAACTGTTTGCTCCAAACTTCTTTCCCGGTGGTCGCGTCTGCGCAAAGCAGCTTCCCCTTTGCGCCCAGAACATACACCTTGCCGTCATTCACGGTCGGCGTCGCTCGAGTGCCGTCTCCACCTTGCCGTTCGACGTAGGCCTTTTCAAACGGCACCTGCCATACGACTTCTCCGGAGTCCGCGTTGAGGCAAAGCAGGACTTGCTGGCGTGATTCCGTTCCGCAGGTGTAGCACCGATCGCCGACGCAACTGAATGAGCTGAACGCCGATCCGACGTTGCGTTCCCAAACCAGTGGAATCGTCGAATCCCACTTCACGCGCAGACCCGTTTCTTCGCTGATCCCGTTATGTTTTGGACCGCGAAAATTAGGCCAATCTTCCGCGGCAAAACCCCAAGCCGGCAATAGGAAAACAGTGGCCAAGAAAGACACAATTCGTGACATACTTTGATTCATGACGGTTCCTTTCCCAGCACCCGTTTGGCCGGTTGTGTCTAGACTAACACCCTTGTTCACTTGAGCAAGTCTTGTTGAGAACGGTCGGAGATATGCCACAAGTTCTCACGGAAGACGTTTGCAGCTCATCCAATTCCTTGCCAGAATGCAGCGGGCTGGTTTTGTCTCGGTTCAAGGAGATTCGTAATGGGAACCCGGTTGACCTTATTTTTCCTTTTTCAGTCTTCACTTTTCGGAACGTTGGGGCATGCGGTTGAATCCACCGCCGGGGAAGAATTGATCACTGCGGCAAGAAAAGGCGACATCGAGGGCGTCAAATCCGCTCTCTCCAAGGGCGCAAACGTCAACGCCGCAACGAAGTATGGGGTGACACCGCTTCTTTCAGCGGCGGATAAGGGTCACGTCGAGGTAGCGAAACTGTTGATTGAGCGTGGAGCGAATGTAAATGCAAAGGATACATTTTACAACATGTCCGCGCTGGACGCGGCATCTTATCGAAAGCACCGAGAGGTTGTGAAGTTATTGATCGCCAACGGTGCGGAAGGTTCGGGACCGCTCTTGGTGTCCGCGTCGTCCGACGGAGACACGGAAACGGTCAAGCTGGTCCTGGGCGCGGGCAAAGCTACGGAGGAAGACTTGTCGAATGCTTTGGGATTGGCCATGCAGAATAAGCACACCGAGGTCATCGAACTTTTGAAAGCCGCCGGCGCCAAAGCAAAAGAAATATCCCCAGCCCTTCAATTGTCCGCAGAAAAATTACAGAAATACGTCGGGACGTATAAGAGTTCACAAATCGGCATGGAAATCACATTCTCCGTGGGAGACGGAAATTTAAAGGGACTCGTCGCGGGGCAGCCAACGCTGACCTATGCCCCCAAGGCAGAGCATGCGTTTGAGGCCGTTGAGTTTCCGGGCATCAAGATCGTGTTCAACGTAACGGATGGGAAAGTGCCCGGTCTTTCGGTCGAACAAGCCGGGCAAAAGTTTCCCTTTGAGCGCGCCCCAGAAAAGTCGAGTGATTCACCCCAAGCCCAATCGCCGGAATCGGATTCGAAAGGAGATGCGCCGCAGGCGGAAATCCCTGAATCGACGGAAGCGCCGATCGTCAAGGAGTCGAGAAACTGGCCTTCTTTTCGCGGAGTTGGTGCCACGGGTGTGGCAGACGGGCAGGGGGCGCCGTTGAGGTGGGATGTTCCGAACGGAAAGAATTTGGCGTGGAGGACGGCGATTCCGGGACTCGCCCATTCGTGTCCCGTGGTGTGGGGAGACCGCGTATTCGTGACCACGGCGGCGAGCGAAAACTCGGAGGCGCCGTTCCGGCATGGTTTGTACGGCGACGTGGATACCGTCAAGAATGAGCCGAGTCATCAATGGAAGGTGTATGCGCTGGATAAGAAAACCGGTGCAATCGCGTGGGAAAAAACATCGCATGTGGGCGTACCGAAAGTGGAGCGACATACCAAATCGAGCCATGCCAATTCCACGCCGGTCACGGACGGAAAACATGTCGTCGCGATGTTCGGATCCGAGGGATTGTATTGCTACGACATCGACGGGAAAGAACTGTGGAAACGCGACCTGGGTATTCTCAACGCCGGATGGTTCTTCGATCCCGATTATCCGTGGGGATTCGGCAGTTCACCGGTGATGTACCAAGATACGGTGATCGTGCAGGCGGACGTGCAGGCGGACGTGCAGGGTCAACCCCACATCTCTGCGTTGGACGTTCGGAGCGGGGCAACGGTGTGGACCACGCTGAGAGATGAAGTGCCCTCTTGGGGCACTCCGACAATATACGAAGCCAATGGAAAAGCCGAAGTGCTCACCAATGGCACGAAATACGCCCGTGGTTACGATGCAGCGACGGGACTGGAGCTCTGGCGGTTGTCCGGGCATTCGGAAATCACAGTGCCCACGCCGTTCGTATCCAACGGATTGATTTTCATCGCCAGCGGGTATTCCCCGATCCAGCCGATTTATGCGATCAAAGTGGGGGCGAGGGGCGACCTTTCGCTGAGGGGCGGAGAAGAGAAAAGTGAATTCGTCGCGTGGAGCAAAAAGAAGGGCGGTCCGTACATGCCCACGCCCATTGCGTATGGCGATCATCTTTATACCTGCGCGAACAATGGTATTCTCATCTGTTACCAGGCAAAAACAGGAGAGCAAGTTTACAAGCAGCGAATTTCCGACAGTGGCGGCGCGGCCTTCACCGCGTCTCCCATCGCCGCGGATGGAAAACTCTTTTTCACGAGCGAGGATGGCGACGTGTTCGTGGTTCGTGCTGGACCGACCTATGAGCTCCTCGCCACAAACCCCGTGGGGGAACCTTGCATGGCCACTCCGGCAATCTCCGATGGATTGATCTTTATTCGAACGACGAAACACATCGTCGCTGTTGGGAAACCCGCAACGCGATCAGCCAAGGCAAACCCGTAATCGAATCGTCGTGTAATCCTGCGAGGATTGAGTGGACTACGGTCCGATTCCGCCGATGTAAAGATTTTGAAAATCCGCCCAGTCGGACAAGTCAACGTCGCCGTCGATTCGAAAGTCGAATCCTACGCAGCTTTGTGGAGGGATAATCGACGGGCCGCGAAGGCACGACACGAACAGTGGAATATCCGCGGGACGAAACCCCGTCTCGGCGCACTGCGCGGCGCATTGATACGGCACCCCTTGGGCCGCATCCAATACGCTGAGGATATCGTCCGTATCGATCTCGCCATTTGGTAAACAGCCCGCCACGTCCACGCCTTCCAGCGTGACACCTGAAAGCACTCCCTGGGAAGCGTCGATGACCAGCAGGATGTCATCCGTGTCGGCTTGGCCTGTGTTGTTTACATCCCCCCACACCCACGTTCGCACGTCCGCACTCGGTGAAAGCGCAGGCTCACCCTCCGTTCCGCAATCGATTTGAACGCTGTACACCGTATCGGGAATAATCTCCTCGCCGGTGATGTGCATCGTTCCCCAGGAAATCGAACTAAGGAAAACCGGCGAATCACCCAATGAGCCGTCTGATTGAACATACTTCGAAACGCATGCGACGGCCGGTTGGTCGGAACGCCCGCTAATGCGGATGGCCACCGGGGAAAACGTCTCTGTGGGGGCCACCGACAAATACCGTCCCCCGATCGCCGATGCATCAGGCAGAATGGAGCAAGCCGCAATCGTGATGTCGGCGGGCGGACCTAGATCTCCCGTGATTTCCGTACCGGGGACAGACCCGTGTAGCACTCTTGTCCGAGTAAAGTCTCCGTACATAGGAAGAAACTGTACTCTGGCCAAACCCGCTCTCAATGCTCGGAATTGAAAACGAGTGATCAACAAACCACTCGACGTTGCCTGTGGAACGATTGCAGGCGCAAACATGCCCCAGGCTTCAAAGAAGGCATTGCCGTCATTATAGGGATGTGATGAGTAAGGGTTACAAAAGACAATATCGCCGCAGTCAGCATTCAAGCCGTCGAGTTGGTTATCGTTTGGAAAAAATGCTTTGAGCCACGAATACCCTTCACCTTCTCGATTGAACCCGACCAGCTCCAAACGAAGCGGATCCCAGGAAAGGATCACACTCAAGGCTGAGAAGTTCTCGTTGGGTTGACTATCGGACGATGCGAATAGCCCAAGCTCTACGACTTCGCCGATGGAAGTTCCTTGCGCGGGGGGACGCCATTCCAGTTCCACGGCGGCTGGAGCTGTGAACGCCATCGCCGCAACGCAAAGGAACGCGATCCACCCATTGGGTTGGTGTCGCACAACGTTGGTCATTGCTTTGGATACCTCGGAGCCTTCCTGTCTCCAACGATAGGACATTCGATGCCGCCATAGCAATGGATATCCAGAATCCAACATAGGTATCGGACTTCGACGGTCCGCTTTCTTAAACTTCCGAAAATGCGCGGGTAACTCATGGGCAAGGAGCAGGGCATGGATAGGGTTCTCCAGCAAAAGCTCCCAAAAACCCCACCAAATCATCCACGTCCACAAGATCATTCGTTGCGCAGGGCAATAAATCGGGTGCGCCGGCCGTATTGGTGGCGAAGGCGACCAAAAGGATGATGAGATCATCGACGTCTACCACTCCCGAACCATCCATATCGGCCCAGTTCGTCGTGTTCACTGAAACGGCCGGGGATAGGTTTTGCGGATCTGTCGTGGGCTGGCGTCGACAATCCGCCTCCACGGTGTAGGAAGAAGCCGGTTCGATGTAAGTATCCGAAACCGAAAACGTCCCCCACGCCGCGGGGGTTTGGAATACCGGGATGTTAGAAAGTGTCCCATCCGTATCGGCGTACTTTGGCAGACAAAACAGATCAACATCCGCCGAGTCGACCCGGAAAGCCACTGGTGTGGCGCCGGCTTGAGGCGTGATTTGAATATGCCGAGATCCGACGGCCGCGATGGTCGGCGACGGACATCGACAGAAATCACCAGGTTCGTCGCATAGCGCCAAACCATCGCAGGGGTTGCCGGATGACACACACCCGAAACCCAACTGACAGGTTTCCGCTCCAGTACAGAACAAACCGTCGTTGCACGCCGCGTGATTGGCGTTGTAGATGCACGCGCCGTCGACGCACGTTTCCGTGGTGCAGGACAAACCATCAATGCAGTCGAAATTCAGAAAGCAATCCACGCAGATGTTGCCGGCTTCGTCGCAAAGTTGACCCGGACAGGGAATTGTCACGCCCCCAAAGCACGCACCGCCGCTACAGGCATCACCAACTGTGCAGAACAAACCGTCGTCACATGAGTTGGAGTTGCTGGGATTGGCGCACACGCCGCCCAAGCAGAGATCGTCCGTACATAAATTGCCGTCGGAACAGTGCGAATTAATCAAACATTGCACACACGAGTCAATGCTTTCGTTGCAGAACTGATTGACCGCACAAGTTGTTCCACTGCCCACGCATGCACCTCCGGAGCAGACATCCGTCGGGGTACAGAACAAGTTGTCATTGCAGAGAGATGAGTTATTGGTGTGCACGCAGGCATTGGAGGCGTTGCAAGTATCCGTCGTGCAGAGGTTGCCATCATTGCAATTGCCGTTGTTTATGCATTCCACGCAACTGTCCGTCGCTTCGTTGCAGAATTGCCCCGAGCAATTCGCACCTGTTCCCGTGCAGAATCCGCTGATACAAATGTCCGTGGGCGTGCAGAACAATCCATCGTCGCAGGGCAACGAGTTGTTGGCATGCACGCAGATGCCGCTGTTGCAAGTGTCTGTCGTGCACAAGTTGGCGTCATCGCAATGGGAGTTCACCAGACACTGCACGCAGGCGTCCGTGGTTTCATTGCAAAACTGGCCCGGGCAACGATCACCCGCACCTACGCAAACACCGCCGGAACAGAGGTCGGAGAGCGTGCAAAACTGTCCGTCATTGCAAGGCAGCGTATTGGAAGCGTGCACGCAATTTCCCGCGACATTGCAAGAATCGGTGGTGCACACATTGCCGTCGTTGCAATCGGCGCTGCTCGTGCACTGAACAATCGTGATGCTCGCCGAACCGAGCGAACCTGTGATTTCGATGTTGGAACCCTGACCCAGGATTTCGGATGCGGTGAAGCTTCCCGCGGTCGGAGGGATCACCACCTGCGTGCCGGACGCGACGGCCAGCGCGTTGAACACAAAGGTCGTGACTACAAGCCCGGTGGGTGGGGGGACCTCGGCTCCATCCACGAAACTGGCCAACGCCAAGTACAATGCGTCACCATCATTACCAGGGCTTTTCACGAATGGATCGTTCAATCCATCCAGCCCCGAGTCGTTCGGGAATCCGGAAAACACCCACGGATAAGGACCCGTGTCCACTCGACCGACTAGTGCGAGCTTGGTTTCATCCCAACCCAAAATGGACTGAATGGAACCGACGTCTTGTGGGAAGCAGGTCCCGGAAGTGGCAACGAGTGTCACCTGGACGGTATCTCCGATTCGAACGGTCTGCGTCGTCGGAGTAAAGGTAAGATTGACCACCTCGGATTGCGTGGAAATTCCGTCGCAAAGGCCATTGAAACACACGTCGTTGATGGTGCAGGGATAACCATCGCTACAAGAACCGCCTTGATTGGCCGGAATTTTTTGGCAGGTTCCGGAAGCGAGGTTGCAGGTTCCGACGTTGCATTGATTCGTCAGAGATGAGCAGTCGCGAGGCGTGCCGACGCAAACGCCAATGTTGCAGTGATCACTGAGCGTGCAAGGATTGCTGTCGGTGCACGGGCCGTTTTGATTGGCGGGAATGGCTTGGCAAATTCCGGTTCCGGGATTGCACGTACCCATATTGCA
>JBBTCX010000174.1:12344-19257 GCA_038043045.1 Planctomycetota bacterium
GCCACGCCTGAACAGACCCCGCCTACGCACATGTCACTGCTCGTGCACAAATCTCCATCGTCACAGGCGCCGCCATTGGGAACCGGGACTTGTTCACATAGTCCCGTCGTTGCATTGCAAACACCTTGGAGGCATCCCCCGGTCAAGCCTGAACAATTCGCGGGAGTACCCGTGCAGACGCCCGCAACACACACATCGCCAATTGTACACAAGGCGCCGTCGTTGCAAGCCCCGCCTTCGTTGGTCGGGGTGGTTTCACATAAGCCGGTGCTCGGATTGCAAATTCCCAATGCGCAGATATTTCCCACTCCGGAGCAATCCACCGGCGCACCATTACATAGCCCATTCACGCATTGATCACTGATTGTACAGATCAGGCCGTCGTCGCAATCGCCGCCTTCGTTGGTGGGACCAGCCTCGCAAAGACCGGAAATCGCGTTGCATACTCCCACTGTACAGACACTATTGAAAAAAGAGCAATCCGGTCCGGGACCAGTGCACAAGCCGCTCTGGCACGTATCCACCGTAGTGCAAACACTACCATCGTCGCACGAGGCGCCTTCGTTGGCCGCAGTCGTCTCGCAAACGCCTGTTGTGGGATTACAAGTTCCAATGCTGCAAGTCGTAGTGAGGAACGAGCAATCCGCGGTGGAACCAAAACATGATCCGGCAGCGCATGTATCATTTACCGTGCATGGAACTCCGTCGTCGCAAGCGCCGCCTTCGTTGACGGAACTGGGTTGACATGTGCCGCTGGCCGGATTGCACACTCCAATATTGCATGCATTATTCAACGCAGAACAATCCAGCGGCGTTCCCTGGCAAATTCCGCCAACACACACGTCTGTCAAACTGCAGAGGTCGGCGTCATTACACGCCGCGCCTTCATTGGCGGACACTCCTGCGCAAACGCCGCCGTTGCATAGATCATTGGCCGTGCAATTGCTGCCGTCGTCGCAAGCTCCGCCGTTGGGTGTGGGGCTTCCCGCGCAGGTCCCATTGTTGCACATATCATTCTGGGTGCACGCGACTCCGTCGTTGCACGAAACCGTGTTGTTAGAGTAAATACAGACGCCGACCGGATGGCAGGTGTCGGTGGTGCAGACATTGGCATCGTTGCAGTCCGCGTTGACCACACATTGATCGCAGCCGGGAATGGGAACGCCTGAACACGCTCCGCCGCTGCACGCATCTGTGGAAGTGCAAATATTGCCGTCGTCGCAGGCTACGCCGTCGACATTGGAATGCTGGCACGCGCCGCCGACGCAAAGGTCGTTGGTACAGGGAGAGTTGTCGTTGCAATCGGCCGGCACGGTACAGTTCACACACCCCGGAATGGGCGTGCCCACACAAATGCCGACCGAACAGACGTCATTCGATGTGCAAGGATTCCCGTCATCGCAGGAACCCGCAAGATTGCCGTGAAAACACACGCCGACCGGATGGCAGAAATCACTGGTGCAAACGTTGACATCATCGCAGTCGGCCGAATTCAGGCAGGAATCGCAGTTGGGCAGGAGGTTGCCGATGCAAAAACCGCCGGTACATGCATCGGCGCTGGTGCAAATATCGTTGTCATTGCAGGCGAGGCCCTCGTTGATGGGAGTCGGATCGCACGCACCGGTTGTGGGGTTGCAAGAGGCCGTGCGGCAAAAACTCACCAGACCTGAACAATCCACTGTGCTCCCGGCGCAAACACCCACTGTGCAAATATCGTTCTGCGTGCACGAGACGCCGTCGTCGCATGAACCACCCTCGTTCGTGGGATTGGCTTCACACAAACCATTCATTGGGTTGCATACTCCGACCAAACAGCCCGTGCTCAGGGAGGAGCAATCCAACGAGATACCCATGCAGACCCCACTGGTGCAGCGGTCGGAGATGGTGCAAATGTTATTATCATTGCAGACCAACGTGTTATTGACGTTCTGGCACACTCCACCCGCTAAGCATGTATCGTTTGTGCAGAGATTCGCATCATCGCAATCGGTGTCGATGAGGCAGGTCACGCAGGAGTCAAGCGTCTCGTTACAGAATTGCCCGCCCGTGCATGGACTACCGGTTCCGAGGCAGGCGCCGCCGGAACAGGCATCGGTCGCTGTGCAGAACAAGCCGTCGTCGCACGAAACGGTATTGTTGGTGTTGCTGCACAAACCGCCGGTGCAGGAATCATCCGTGCATAGGTTTGCGTCATCACAATCGGCGTTAGTCAGACAGTCCACGCATGTGTCGGTAGATTCATTGCATAATTGTCCCGGACAAGGCGTACCCGCACCAACACAGACTCCATCTGAACAAGTATCCAACAGTGTACAGAACATGCCATCATTACAGGAGACAGAGTTGTTCACCGTCGTGCATGCGCCGACCAAACAAATATCATCCGTACATGGGTTGCCGTCATTGCAATCGGCGTTGGTCAAACAATCCACACACGCATTCGTGATTTCGTTGCAGAGTTGGCCAGGACACGGGTCGCCGCTTCCTACACAAACACCGCCGGAACAATCGTCCGTCAAAGTGCAAAAGAGACCGTCACTGCATGGAAGCATGTTGTTTGGGTTGGAACAAACGCCGAGCGTGCAAATGTCATCCGTGCAGGGATTCACGTCGTCGCAATCCGCGTTGTTCAGGCAATCCACGCAAGCATTGGCAGTCTCGTCGCACAACAAACCGCCAAGACATGGATCTCCGGAACCCGCACACGCACCTCCTGAACAAACATCTGTGTCCGTGCAGAACAATCCGTCGTCGCAGGGAAGTGTATTGTTCGTGAAAACACAGGCGCCGACATTACACGTGTCCGAGGTGCAGAAGTTGCCATCGTTACAGTTAGCGCTCGTGAGACAGTCGACGCAGGCACCCAGTTTTTCACTGCAGAACTGCACACCACATGGAAACCCGGTTCCAACGCAAACGCCGCCGCTGCATGTATCCGAGGCCGTACAGAACAATCCGTCGTTGCACGGAAGCGTGTTGTTCGTGACCTGGCACGTCCCGCCAACGCAGGCGTCCGTCGTGCAGACGTTACCGTCCTCACAGTCGGCATCGACGATACAATCAACGCACGCATCGGTCGTTTCATTACACAATTGAGCTCCGCTGCAGGGACTTCCCGATCCCACACATGTTCCGCCGCCGCATATGTCCGAGGTCGTGCAGAACAAACCGTCGTCGCAAGAGAAAGTGTTATTCGTGTATTGGCAGACGCCTGATATGCAGGCATCATTGGTGCACACGTTCGCATCGTCGCAATCGGCGTTCAACAAACACTCTACGCATGCGTTGGTGTTCTCATCGCACAGAAGTCCGCCCGTGCACGGGTCCCCGGTTCCAACGCACGCGCCGGCACTACACACATCGATCGCCGTGCAGAACAATCCGTCGTTGCAGGAAGCCGTATTGTTGACGTGCAGGCATACGCCGGCTGGATGACAACTATCATCCGTGCAGGGATTCCCGTCATTGCACTCCGCCGCCGTGGAACAAGGTTCGCAACCCGCTATCGGTGTACCAAGGCAGACCCCGCTTACGCAAACATCCGAACTGGTGCACGTGTTGTTGTCGTTGCAGATTCCGCCTTCGTTGGTTGCGTTGGCTTGACATAGCCCGGTGGCACCGTTGCAAACTCCAATTGTGCAGCTGCTGTTGAGTGGGGAACAGTTCACCGGAGTTCCCATACAAGTTCCCGACACGCAAACATCGTTCGTCGTACAGAGATTGAAATCGTTGCATGTTCCGCCTGGATTGGTCGGATTCGCTTGGCAAAGACCCGTCGTACCATTGCAGACTCCGACGGTACAAGTTGAATCCAAACCGGAGCAATCGACCGGAGTTCCGGCGCAAGCGCCCGCCGAGCAGATGTCCGAGATCGTGCACAAATTTCCATCATTACAAGGTCCACCCTTGTTCGCCGGCGTTGGCTGGCAAAGACCGGTACCCGGATTGCACGTTCCAATATTGCACTGATCATTTAACCCCGAGCAATCCACCGGGCTACCCGCGCAGACTCCGTTGCTGCACAAGTCGTTGGCCGTGCACAGGTCGCCGTCGTTGCACACGCCGCCGTTGTTGGCTGGGGTGGCCTGACACTGGCCGTTGCCCGGATTGCAAGTTCCGACGTTGCACGTATTGCTGAACGCCGAACAGTCCACGGGCGCGCCCGCGCAAGTTCCCCCTGAGCAAACGTCGCCCGTCGTGCAGAGGTCGCCATCGTTGCAGATTGCCGTGTTGTTCGGATTTGAGCACGTCCCCGCAGTGCAAACGTCGTTCGTGCAGACATCACCATCGAAGCAATCCGAGTTGATCAGGCACGCCCCCGCAGTGACCGTGATCGTGCCCGCGACCAACGTCGTGGTGAGGCCTTCCCATCCGCTATTCCCGGCGGACGTGGCCAGCAAGACATCCCAGACCCCGCTTGCGGTGCCACTGGCCGTCACTGGGAACTGTGACAACGACCCGGAAAACGTGACCGCCGCCGGAACAAACGTCCCGTTATCGTCCACCGTTCCATTCAGCAAGGTCGAACCGCTTGCATCCGTATCAAAGGCGCTAAACGTTCCCGCTCCAGGCCAAGGATCGCCAGCTTGGACAACATCCGTTGGCGGAGCCATCGAAAACGTGACGGTTCCCGTGGCTCCGGCCTGCGGAACCAATTCCACCTGGATTGTCACGCCGTACGTTGACTCGGCCAAAACGCTACCGGACACGGTGACATTCACCGTGGAATTCGGCGGCATTGACAAACTTCCAACCGATAGCGTTGCCCCCCGCGCGATCGCCGATAAGACCAGCATCGCGGCAACTACCTTGGCCGTTTGTGTTCGCAACATGTGCTTATTCCTTCTTTCAGCCACGTGTTCGCCCCCCACGGCAAACGCGTTCTCCACTCTAACCAAGCCGAACCGCACTACGGTCGACGGCCGTCTTCCTTCTCCCTCTCACCAAGTTTTCGCGGCGAAACCCCGGGACGTAGACCCTCATCTTCGCGCGTTCCGGCGCAATCCCCCGCCTTGAGCGTCCGATGACACTGGCCGCTGGAACACGAATCCGCCGTGCATGGATCTCCATCCTCACATTCCGCATGGAAGATGCACGCCTTAAGAGTGACCGTGATGGTCCCAGCCCTCAGCACCGTAGCTACGCCCTCCCAGCTACTTTCCCCAACAGAAGTCGAAAGCACCACGTCCCAAACCCCCGACGCTCCGACGCTCGCCGCGACCGGAAACCCCGCCAATTCTCCGGAGAATCTGATCGACGACGGTACATAGGTGCCATTATCAGTCACTACGCCGTTCAATGTGGCGGAACCGGTTTTGTCCGTGTCAAAAAAGGTCAAAGTACCGTTCTGCGGCCAAGGGTCGCCCAACGATTCAACGTCTTCTTCCGTCGAAGGACTGGGAATCACTCCTGCGCGATCAGGCCCGTGATTGGCGCTTTCCGTAAATGTGCCTGCCGGTTCAAACCCCCCGCCGGGAACAACCTGGGAAAACACGACCGTTCCCACGCTGCCCGATCGTGGCACCAACTCTAACCTCACCGTCACACCAAACGTCGCTTCGTTTTCGATCGCTCCCGACACGATCACGCCCGAAACGAAACCGGGTCGAATAGCAAGATCGCTCACCACCAACTCGGCCCCGCGCGCGCCGGTATGCACAAATACCGTCAATGCGGCCACCATTGCATGAAACCGCCAGCTTGAACTCGCTCCTTCATGATGTCTCTTCATCAAGCCGCACACCCTTTCACCATCACGGCGTAATCAGGGGTAGGGTCACGAACGGATTCACGTCCACCCGAGCCTCACCCACGTCGCTCAACAAAACCCTTCCGCTCTTGTCCACATCAAAAAGCGACGAAATCGGCACATTGAGGAAGGGATTCACCTGCGGTCGAATCAAGCCAACATCCGATAACGTGACTCGTCGGTCGCCATCCACGTCCCCGCTCTTACTGCCAATAACGAAAACTGCATTTCCTCCCGGCAAGCCATTACCCATGGGGAGAGCGACCGGATTGCCGCCGGATTCTCCATCCAGCGTCATCCCCAAATATGTGACCTGCAACGAATCAATTGTCACCCGCAACCACCGATTCCGCACGTGGTCGTCCGCCAAAGTGATGGTCACCAACGTGACACCGCTGTCGACCACCGCGTTCACTGAAATCGTAAACACGCTTTCATCCACGGGAGTGAACGTCGTTCCCGTTCCTGTCGTCCAATGAAACGAAAACGCAGCCCTCGGGATCGTTGCAAAAGTCACAATCCGATCAAACCGCACTCGCAGTCCGGTTATTCCATTCGAATAGTTTGTGATGTTGTTGCCGTTCGCCGTCGACCCGACACCTAGGAACTGTCTACTAGGGTCGGCTTGATCACCAAAATGGCCGCTGTAGTAAAGCTCAAGCGATGCCACCTTTGCAGGCGGAATGCAAACATCATTGACTTCATCACACACCAGCGGCACGCAAGGATCACCACTCGAAACGCACACTCCGCTGACACAGGTCTCAAAACCTGTACAGATGAGTCCGTCATCACACGGGCCGCCTTCATTGATGGGAATCGCTTCGCAAAGTCCATTTGCAGTGTTGCATACTCCCACGTTGCACGCGTTGTCCAACCCGGAACAATCCACCGGTGTTCCTATACATACCCCGGTCACACAGATGTCGCTTGGTGTACACAACTGACCATCGTTGCAAGGCCCGCCCTCGTTCGCGTCGATGGCTTCACACAGCCCCGTCGCGGCATTGCAAATACCCACATTACAGTCGTTATCTAACCCCGAGCAATCAACCGGAGTGCCCACACATACCCCTAGCGTGCAAATATCGCTGACCGTACAAAGATTGCCGTCATCGCAAGGATTGGTGTTGTTGGCGATCTGGCACGTCCCGCCGACGCAGG
>JBBTCX010000175.1:0-4105 GCA_038043045.1 Planctomycetota bacterium
ATTCCCTATTTTAACATTTTCGCGCCGGCCGAACCGCAGACGGCTGAAGAGTTACTCAAACTCAAGTCATTCCACGTCAAAGAGCGCAGCTCCGACGCGCGAAGTCCGGTTTCGACCGCGAGTCGATAAAGCACTACCCGATCCGGCCCGGTCATCCCAAACCGGGTGACTCCAGTTTCGGTGGTCGTAATCAACCGTCGAAGCTCATCCGCCGTCAATGCCCGGCGATCATGTCGTCGGTCGGTACGCGCATTTTGCAAGGTCAGACTTTCCAAGGGATTGCTTGGAGCACCCTTGGTTCTGACCATCCACCGGCAGAATTGTTTCAGTCTTCGAAGGTAGTGGTTGGACGATTCAACGGACAAACCTTGAAGGCGACGTTCGGCAAGATCGGCGGAAACTTTATTGGCATTTAATTCGGGCCATGAAGCCGATTTGGTTGCTTTCAACACTGATTTCACGCGCTGTGCACTTAGTTCCGCGTAGGTTCGTGTGGAGCCTTTTGCCATTAGCGCGGCCTTCCATTCCTCGACTTGTTCCAACAAGGGTCGACGACATTCCTCGGCGAATCGATCAATCAGCCCCACCGCCGTCCGCTCGGATGTTCGCTCCAACTCCGCCGCACGTTGCTCGGTGGCTTTGCGGTCGGTGAATCCCTTCACGGTTTTCACCGTGTCGCTCGCCACGTCGCGGTAGTCGATGTACCACGCCTTCGAGCGAGTCCTTAGTTTCGTTCCATCCGATAGCCGCTTGGTCCAAATTTTTCGATAAATTCTCGCCATGATGCACCTATTTTCGCGGGGTTCGTCGGACAGGGCGCAGTTCCAGGTCCAGCGTCCTGCACCATTTCTCTACCGTAGCGAGTGCGGCATCATCCCGCTTACCCGTGAAAAAGCGGTGTGTGCTGTGATACGGTGCCCCAGATCGCAGAGCGAGTTGATTCAAGGACAACCCCGACATTTCAAACGCGCGTCGCAGCGCGACAACCAATGTGCCTGTCTTCTCTAACATAACCACAGTGAGATATCCATTTAGAGATACATTGTCAAGGAAAACGAACAAACAAGCCTTTTCCTTGGCCCTCTCTCCTCACAAAAAACCTGACCAAGTTGACCAATTCGAAGTCCCATCCGCGTTCCGCGATCCGCTACGCCGGAAGTTGGTCATTCCGCTGGTCAGACGAGCGGCCCCTTGAGCCGTGCTTTTGACCACGAACCCGACCAACGGACTGACCAGAATCATCGAATTTCAACCCTTTTCTTTCTGTTTGGACTGGTCGTGGTCAGGTTGGTCAGGTCCTTGGGGTGGAGAGAGAGTTTGTTTTAGCAAGTGCAGTACCTCGTGCCGTTTCCCCTGAATCGTCCGCCGAACCTTCAGCCCCCGTCCCTGTTCAATTTCCGTCGATGCAAGCAATCCCCGCTCGTGTAAGCGCTTCCAAAGTGTTGTAGGCCCAACTGACAACGCTTCTGCTCCGGCCATTTTCTGAGCGGCTTGGTAGGCAACGTCCGGATCGAGGTAAAGCTCTTCGCCCTCCACCCAATCGATACAATCGCCCAAAGGCTTCCATCGCTGGTTAGGATAGGCGTCGGATTCCGAGGTCAGGCGCCAACCCCACGCTTCTGGCGGATTGGGTTCACATCCAGTGCTGTTGGCAATGTAAGCGCGACCGGAACCAATTGCTGAACTCAGCAGTTCACGGAATCGACGAACAGGATCGCTTGCCGTCTGATGCGCCGTTTGGGCCTTCGCAGTTACCAACAATGCTTTCCAAGCCGACGCTTCCAAGTCGGATTGTTCGGATGACGCTACGGCACCGAAATCGACCGCAAACTCCAAGAATACTTTCAGCCCAAAAAACAGTTCGGCAACGGCCTCCGGCAAGCGGCGATGCTGATCGCCGTTTGTGGCCCTAGTGCGAAGTTCGGCTACCTCTTTTGAGCGACGTTTCTGAATCTCATCATGTTGGCCAGCAAGGCAGCGAATAAAAGCGGACATCGCTCTTGAATAGCTCCCCGAAGTCGCATCGACTTGACACTTCGTCAGCGTTTCGACGTTGACTTCACCAGGCGAGATTTCGATCACAAGCATCCTTGCACGGAGACTTTGACCGTGTGGGATGTCCTCGCCGGTTGATAGGATCAAACATCTTGGTGGCTTTGCTGGCCTAAGCGTCGTGTCGGAACGCATTCGACCGCGACCGGCGTTGTTGCCCCGTGCTCGAATGAGGCGATCAGCTTCTTTATGACTTCTCGCTACGTCGTGCGATATACCACCGGGCGCGAAATCGTCCAAGACGACCAAGGCGTCTTTCAGTGTGAAGGCTGTCGCTTCTAGCGCGTTGGCGGTGCTGCTCCAGCTAGCCGGAAGTTGGGATGCGTCCAAACCGGCACCAAAAAACTGTTGGCATAACGCGGCCAAGGCGGTCTTGAAAACACCCGTGGAACCCGCAAGATGAACCGTGACTCGACAATCGCCAAGAACACTTCGCCATACAGCCGCGAACAACGGAAAAGTGACATGTTGCGGGGCGACAGACAGGAATTGAAGAGCCGCACGAATGGACTGAATCGTTTCGTTCCCATCCGGCGGATCGGGTAGCACAAACCCACTCAACCCCTCCGGCAGCACAACTTTGAAGAGTGGCCCTCCTGATGCCGCAACCTGACCAACCCGACCAATTGCGCCGCCCACGTGTAGATACATCCAATCGTCGCCAACTTTCCGCCAGCCGGTGTGGCTGTACTCGGTTCGTTTTGTAAAGTCTTGGCTCAGGTGTTGAATCGCCGCCACTATGTGGTCTCGCACCGCTTGGCCGACTCCAACTATCGCGCGTGCGCCGAGCCGCTCAAGTATCCAATTTAGCCCCCGAAATTGTGATGCGGAAACGGTGAACCGTTGGACTTGTTTGTCCAACACGCATTCCAACTCAAGAAAGCGACTGGTTTCTGCCCCGTCGTCACGCGAAATATCTGCGACAATCCGCGCGGTGAAATTAGTCAGACGGGTCTCGACAACACCGTGTTGTGTGGCCTTGTCCCAGATAATTCCCATCTCGGCGAATCGATAGGGGGCGTGTCCTTTCAACGATTCGGCGCTCTGCGCCCTGCCCTTCCCAGCCGACTCGATTGCTTTCGCAATGGTTCTCTTACTATAGTCTTGCCGATCCCATTTTTTTCGATACAACCCCGAACGGCGAAACAACCGGTCGATGCGTTCGGCGTCGTTTCCCGCATAAGCGGCCAACATGGAACAAAATGCAAGCTCGGCCTCACTTTGACTTTGGTATCCGTTGAAGTTTCCCAACCACAGGGCGCGGAACTTTTTGCCTCTTACGCCGCGTTTCGCGTGTTCAATCAATTGTTCATCATCGGCGCAGGCTGATCCCTGTGGATTTGAGGCCGGTCGTTCACCTTCACTGAATATCTCGGCATGAATCGCAGTCACTATATCCTGCCGATCTTCAATCGTATTTGGCGTACCTTTCAAGTGCCGACTCGTGACCGTAAAGAAGCGACCCTGGTCGTACATTTCGATCTGACCCTTGCGACGGCGTTCTCCGGGCAGACGTGCTCGGAGGAACACTTTGACGCCCGTGTTGCTTGGGGAAACTTCCGTGTACGAATTCAAGCCGTCGACAAGTTGTTGTGCCCAATTTTTCAAGCGCCCTGTACGCGGATCACGGCAACTGTCTAGATCGATTCCACAGTAAGGACCGCCTTTCGCAAAGACAAAACCAACTCCCGCCAAGCCGGAATTTTGAGCACACGTGAGTGCTTTTTCGAAAGTTGCCCATGTGCCTGGGTCTGTCGAGTTCCCATTCCTACCGTTATGAGGGTTGATAGGTACCTTGGTTTTCTTGGCTTTCTTGCCTTTCCGCATTTCGTACTTCCAGGCAACCCACTGCGGACAATCCCTCAACTCCTGTGGAATTGCGTCGACACTGAATCGATCCGGACCACTTGGTCCTTTCATGTGTTTCGGTGTGAGTTGCGAAGGGTCCGTTGATCGAGTATGCTTTTGTCGGTGAAGTTTCTTTCGGCCTGATTGGGTTAGGACTCGCGCAGAAATAACCTAGATGTTTTGGCGATGTCCTGCGGTTTGGGAG
>JBBTCX010000176.1:0-19936 GCA_038043045.1 Planctomycetota bacterium
GGCGGCGCGGGGCAATACGGGAAGGTGGTCATCAATATCCTTCCGGCGCATCGCGGGGAAGGGTACGAGTTCGTCGACAAGATTTTCGGCGGGGCCATCGATCAACCGTTCCGGGTGAGCACGGACAAGGGCATTCGGTTGCAAATGGCGGAAGGGGTGCTTGCTGGTTATCCGGTTCATGACGTGAAGGTCGAACTTATTGATGGAAAAACCCATCCGGTGGATAGCAAGGATATCGCGTTTCAGATTGCCGGGCGAAGTGCGTTTCGGGAGGCTTTTATGAAGGCCAAGCCCGTGCTTCTCGAACCCATCGTTATGCTCGAGGCCACGGTGCCGGCGGAGAACATGGGCGACATCACGGGTGATCTTGCGTCGCGGCGTGGAAGGCCTCAAGGACAAGACATTTTGCCGGGAAATATGGCCGTGGTGAAAGCGCTGGTTCCACTGTCCGAATTGTCCGATTATGCGTCGCGGTTGTCGAGCATCACCGGGGGTCGGGGGAGTTACACGATGGAGGAGTCGCATTACGAAGTGGTGCCTTCCAACGTGCAGCAGCAATTGGTGGACGCGCACAAGAAAGAGCGAGACGCGGCCCACCATCATGCGGGGTGATGACCCGTTCTACAAGTTATCCACCGATTGAAGGCGGAGGCTCGATTGTGTCGGGCCGAGCCCGACCTACAAACGGCGGCGGGATGGGTCGCGCGGGCTGAAGCCACGCGGCTCCCAATGGGTTTTGGGATGCACTCCTAGCGGAGCGAGAACCAACTTCGTTTGCGACGATCGGTACCGGTTCTGGTTCTTTCAGAATCTATCATGGCCAGCAGTTCCGAGAGGTTCTTTCGGGGGTTTAGGCGGCGGAGAGTTTTTACTTTTTTAGCGGTGTCGGGATCGAGGTTGCCGAGGCCGTCGTCCACGGTTGGCGTTCGGGCAGTTTCCGGTTGTTCGCCGGAGGCCATTTCACGCGTGAACTTGATGGGCAAGTCAGCTTGCGGCGCGGTCGGTGGCGGGGTGGATTCGGTAGCCGTTTTTGATTTTTTCTTTTTAGAGCGTTTGGGTACGGGTTCGGCGTCGGCGGATTCGATTTCGGCTCTGGCGGCGAGCAGTGCTTCGCGCAATGCGTTGGATTGGTTGGGCGCGGACTTGGCGTGATCGACGGTCTCGTTTGTTCTTGGAACTTCGAGCGTTTCGGAAGGAGGAGCAAAGTCGTCGGAGTGAAGTAGGTTTTCTTGCGTCGAATTCGGATGCTCCTCGGATGTTGAGCGACTGTTCGTATAAGCCTCGGTTGGCGCGACTGAGTTTGGCAGAAGAGAGAAATCGAAGTTTTTCCAGAAGGCGGCGATGGCCGCGTGAGAGTTTGGTGAAGCGTCCGCGCCGTGGGTCGGCGACACGTTTCGGTCCGCGAATCCGCGGTTTGTTGCCGAAGTGGCGGCGAGTTGTTCAACCAATTGGGCCACTTGATGGTCGAGGTCGCGCATGTCTTTGGTTGCGGATTCGAGGGCTTTTCGTGCTTCATCGGCGGTGGCCGCTTCCGCTTCCCAGGCGGCTTGGGTCTGCCGGATGACTTCTTTCAGTTCTCCGTCGCGCGTGCGAGTGGAATCAAGTTCCATGCGAGCGGCATTCAATTGTTCCTGGAGTCCGGAGAGTTCGGATTCCTTGGCGCGAGCGAGTTCTTCGGCGATGCGCCGAGCCTCTTCGGTTTGAGCGCCGGTGTCTTGAAGCGATCGCAAGTTGGATTCGAGGGATTCCATTCGCCGGGAGATTTCGGCTTCACGTCGGTCGAGGGCTTGAGCGCGCTGGGCGAGAGCGGCGGCGCGTTCATCCGTCGCCTTGGCCGACATATCGAGGGTTTGTTTTTTGGAGGACACTTCGGTTTGGGTGGAAGAAAACGCTTGCTCGCGTTGAGTGAGTTCTCTCTCACGATTCTTCCAGTCCGCATGCAAAGATTTTTCCTCGGACTCGAGGTCCGTTTTTTTGGTTTCGATTTCCTTGCGCGATTTGGAGAGTTTTGATTCGGTTTGTTCCAGAGTTGCTTGTCGCTGGGCAAGTTCGGAAGCGAGGGCTTCCAGGGTCTTTTTTTCGTCGTGACAGGCGTTGGCATTTTCTTCGATGGCGCGTTCTCGTGCTTCCAGAGTTTGAGTACGGTCGTCGATGAGTCGTGCACGGGTGGTGACTTCGCGGAGGGCGTTGGAGAGTTCCTTCTCGCGTTCGTCAAGGGTGCTGCTTAGGGTGGTGCGTTCCTGCACGAGTTGGTGTCTGGAGTTTTCGAAATCCGCGAAAAGGCGGTCGAGTTCCGCGCGGCGATCGTCGACTTGAGATTTCAGTTTCTCGACCGCCGCTCGATCTTGCTCCAAACGGTGGCGGTCTTTCTGGAGTGTGTCGCGTTCCGCGGCCACCGAGCGAGCGTGAGCCGATTGGGTCTGTTCGAGTTTCGCGGATTGTTGATGAATTTGCCGGGAAAGAGCCTGTGATTCAGCGGATTGCTTCTCCGCGTTGGCGATGTCCTCGGCGAGCTTCTGGCGTTCTTGGGCGAAGTCGGATCGGTGGCGATTGAGGGCTTCCCGATCGTTGTGCAAGCGAAGTTGTTGTTCGTCGCGAGATTGTTGCCAGCTTTCGGTTTGGTTTTTGAATTCTTCCTGGGAATCGTGAAGCTCTCTATGGGCCTGTTCAAGCGTGGCCAATTCCGCTTGCAGTGTCTTTCGGTCGTTTTCGATTCTTGACGTTATACCCGCTTGTTGCGCGGTGAGATTTCCAAGGTCCGATCGTTCCTTTTGCAGTTGCTCCGAAAGGTGGCGTAGTTGCTGTTCGTGGTTGGTGAGTTCCAGTTGTCGCTCTTCGATCGCCCTCATTTGGTCGGCGAGGGCGCAGTCGCGCAGGCGAAGGCCTTCGGCTTGTTCGGCGAGTTGATGGTCGTGGGACGAAAGCCGTTGGCGCTCTTCGGCAAGGGCATTGAGTTGCGATTCGCACTCGGAGGCGGAGGATTGGATTCGTTGGCGCTCTTGGTCCAATGTTTGGCGCTGAGATTCGCACTCGGCTGCGAAGTCGATGTCCTGCCGGTGGAGATTTTCCGATTGCTCAGCGATTTTTTGGCTTTCGGAGGAAAGACGTTGTCTTTCCGCTGCCAATGTTTGGCGTTGCGTTTCGCATTCTTGAGCGAGTGCTTGAGTTTGGCGGTATTCTTCTTGCCAAGTTTCGTGATCCGCATGAAGTTGGGTTTCACGGAGGTGAAGCGTTTCCTCGCGAGCCCGAAGTTCCGCTTCCAGCTTGGTGAGGCGATCCTTGAGGGAATGGAGTTGCTGCGACGAGGATTCGTGTTGGTTCCGTGAATGGTTCTGTTGCTCGATGAACCGCTGTTCGGTCGTTCGTGACCACAGGTTCAGTCGGTCTTGATAATCCAGTAACCCGTTTTCAAGCGCGGTCAGCGCCGAATCGACGGGCATGAGAATGTCACCGTTGCAACTTGCTTGTACCATCGTGCTGCTCTCCCTGCTCTCTATTGCGTTCGAACGTGGAATCTGAAAGAAGACAGGACCGATATTTGGAATTCGGTCGCGGTCTTGCTCAGCCCGTGGGAAGTTTACATTTCAATTGGACAGATGGAGTCTTGGAGGGCGGAGATTCGGACGTCTCCATTTCAAAGGAGGGGTGAGTATTAAAGCGTGGACTTCCCATAAAATCGGACTTTGTATTGGAAATCAGCGACTATGTCGGCGCCCATCCTCTTTTTTTACGTACTCAAAATTCTTGGGTGTCCGGGAATCGAGATTTCCCGATGCACCATATCGTACTCTTGGAGTCGTGTGGAAGAGAACGGGCTTCTTGAAGAAGGACCGAGCGTTTGTTCGAGCCGGCAACCAGCCGGGTGGAGACGCCGCGGTTCAGGATTCGTGGGAAAGGGCCTGGCGTGGCTGATATCACAACGGACACTAAAAACCTGGGATTGCCTGATTCGACATCGGTTCAGCAACTTGCCCATCAAGCGCACAAGGCGTTGCAAGACGCACGTGAAGAACTTCGGCGACATGAGCAAGAGCTGGCGGTTGCACGCGAGCAGATCGATGCCGATCTCAAACGGCTCGCCGCAGAAGAAGAGGAACTTTCGCAACAACGAAGTGCGTATGAGACTCAAGTGGCTGCCATCACCCGGATGTCCGGTGAATTGCAAAAGCAGCGTGAATCCATACAAGCCTCTTCGGATGAGGTCGAGGCTCGCAAGGGGGCTTTGCATGTTGAACGTCAACAATTAAACGAAGTGCGACAGCGTTTGACCGCCGAGCAACAGGCACATTCCGCGAGTCTTCAGTCCACGAAGGAGCGCGAGCGTGCGTTGCAGGCTTTCGAAAAAGAATTGGCCCTGCAAAAGCAGGGGATCGAGGCCCTTCGGGTGAATTTGGCTCAGCGCGAATCGTCCCTGAACGAGAAGTCGGAACAGATGGACGCTTCGATCGCGGAGCTTTCGGAGACTCGGGAAGCGCTGGCCGCAATGCAGGCGCAGTTGGTGCGAGATCAACATACGGTGGCTTCGCAGCGCGAGGAATTGTTGCAGCGGATCGGGTCCACCCGGCGAGTGGTTCCTCCACCACCGGTGGAGGTTGAGGAGATTGAGGAGGTCGAGGTAGACGAGACCACGTTGGAGACGATTTCGCCGTCGGCTGCGCGTTTGCGAGTGACACCGAAACCGGCGACGAATCTGGCAGTCGATCAGTTCAGAAAGTTGCGGCGTGACGCCAAGAGGCGTGCGATCGGCGTATAGGGAAGATGAGAAGAAGTTGGGGACGAGGGTGAAGGCATGCTTTTGAATCTATTTACCAAGAACAAGAAAACGACCGGGGACCGGCGTCCCAAAAAAGCCGCGGAAGTCCGGATCACCAAACCAACGGATTCGCCGGCGGGATCAGCTCCTTTCATGCCCGCGCCTAGGGAAACCTGGGATGCCGATCCGTTGAAAAGGCTCTTCCAACAGGGTCGCTACAACATCATCCTTCGTGAGGAAACCAAGTGGCGAGGTCATCCCGGGGGTAACGTGATTCTTCAGGAAGTGAAAAACGAGTTGGAACAACGCATGGCGTTGGTTCCCGCGGGCACCGTTGGAATTCCCAAAACGCTGAACGCTCAGCCCGGAGGACCGGAAGAAGAAGTAGAAGTTGCGCCGCTTCTCATGGCCGTGCATGCGGTGACGAATGCACGTTTTCAAAAGTTCGTGGACGGCGGGGGATATGACGAGTTGAGTTTGTGGCCCGAGGAAATTTGGCCGCATTTGATCGAACTGAAAGATCAAACCGGACATCCCGGTCCAAGATTTTGGCGGAATGGTCGACATGACCTGACCTTCACCGATCATCCGGTCGTGGGAGTGAGTTGGTACGAGGCCCAGGCGTACGCGTTATGGGTCGGACAACGAATGCCGTCGGAAGCGGAATGGCAGATGGCAGCATCTTGGCACATTAAGAGTTCCGCCGATTTGATGCGGCGATTTCCGTGGGGCGATGCGATGGACATGACCCGATGCAATCTGTGGTCGTCGAAGAATCGGGGGACACTATCGGTAACGTCTTATCCGAAAGGGGCCGCCCCCAACCATGTTTTGCAACTGGTCGGCAATGTATGGGAGTGGAGTGATTCCGAGTTCAACGTGACCGACGATGCGGGACGACCGATCGTGGGCGAGATGCCGATGCATGTGGTTCGCGGCGGGGCCTTCGACACCTATTTCGAAACCCAGGCCACGAGTCAATTCCGTACAGGTCAGCTTGCTCTTTCCCGAACGCACAATACGGGTTTCCGGTGTGCGATGGATTTGTGCGACGCAACCTGGATCACAGGCGGTTGATTGGAAGGAGCAAAGAAATGAGTTCAACAACATCGACGACATTTCCCGCCGGGACGATGGTTCCGTGTCTGATCTGTGAGACGCAGAACACATTGGATTCTTCGCTCTGCACCAGTTGCTATGCGCCGATGGCGTTGATGCAAGAGGCCATTTCCCAAGATCGGGATCCTTGCATCGTCACGGTGATCGGCGACAGCAACGTCGGAAAGACGGTTTTCCTCGGAATGCTCTTGGACATGCTTTCTAAGCGGGCCGAGGATTTTGACTCTGTTCCGAAAGGCGCGTATTCCGTCAACCTTCAACACAGCGTCATCACCCACCTGTCCTCAAGGCAATTTCCGCCGAAGACGGCGATGGAAGTCGACCAGTGGCATTGGGCGTACTATCAGGTCTCCAAGAGAAAAAAGAAGGCACAGATTTACGATTTGGTGATGCCGGACATGGCTGGCGAGGCGATCGCGGCGGAAGTGGCTTCACCGAAGACGTTTACGGTCATCCGCTCGTTATTGGAGAAAAGTTCCGGGGCGATGTTGCTGGTGGATGCGGCACTTGCGGCGGCCGGTTCTCCGCAGCCGGATTTTTTCGCCTTGAAGCTGATGACGTATATGGATGGTATTCTTGCGTCGCGACGTGAAGAGAAATTGAGCACGCCGGTGGCGGTGGTTCTTTCCAAGGCGGATCACTGTCCGGAATGTTTCGACAATCCGAGACTTTTTGCCCAGACCAACCTCAACCGATTGTGGAATCTCTGCGATACGCGATTCTCCAACTTCGAGTTTTTCGCGGCGAGCGTAGTCGGTGGATTGGGATATGGCACGGATGAGTATGAAAACGTGGTGCCCTATCCGTTGCATATTGCGCCAAGAGGGATCATTGAGCCATACGAATGGGTATTGAGCAAACTCTAACGATGGCTCGATCGGTGAAACATGAGTTTGCGAGGAGTCGGGGAAGCGGTCATGAACGAAATTCTGATCAACTGTGACCAGGCCATTTTCACATCGCTACGGGGGACGATGGGCGAAGGATATCGCATCGTCGCGTGCAGCAAAGGATTGAAACCCGAGGAAAAACAAGCGATTACACGACTGTCGCCGTCTCAGGACGCGCTGTGTCTATCGCCGTCTGATGAGAAGACCTTCGACCCATCGAAAGTCTGTGCGGCGTACTATCCGCTACCCGGCGGCAGGCTGTGCGTGGCATTGTCGTGTTATGCCGGTGCCGAACACACCGGGCGCGGCGGGCATCGAGCCTACACTCACAATCTGATTTTGACCGAAGAGCAGTTTGCGTCGTGCGCTTACAATCCATTTCACGTGATCCGGGCCATGATTTCCGCGGGCATGAATACTCCACAGTTGTCTCCGCCGCAGAATCTTTCGGTGGTAGATTTGCGGGTGAAGTTGGCCACTTCCGGGAATCTTGGCAAGCGAGACCCCGGTATGTGTTCCATTCCTGTGTTGCGATTTCTATTGAATGCCATGTTGGCGAGTCGACATGTTGTCGGCAATGTCGCCGCTCGATGGTTGGAGACGGCGGAGATGGTGCTGCTCGGCGTCCCCGGACCGATGAGGGCCCAACTTTCCATGGGAGCCGGTCTAAAATTCTCAGTCGGACGCAGTCACCATCTTCAACTCTTGCAAGATGCAACCACGGGAACGAAGACCCGGGCGACGGGACAGCACTCCGACTACATTGATGGATGCGGCGCGGCGGCGCCCGCCACCCCGGCGTCTGCGTGGTTGACCCTTGTCGAGCGGATGTGGAACCAAGGCGATTGGGCTTACCTATCGCATCGAACGTCGAAACCCTTTCAGGACGCGGGACCGGAGAGTCGAGAACGTTTAGCCCGTTGGTATCAATGCATCGATGACGCGGCGAACATGGAGTTAACCAAGCTGTTGGCCGTCGCGGCGGAGCATTTCGCGCCTCGCAAGGACCCGATCGAAGGGGAGATTGTGGGCGAGCTCCTTGCCGGAATTCAGCGCGAGCTTCTCAGGCGGCTAAACGTGGAGACGTGGCCCAATGTTTTTAAAACCTGGTCGCCGTTGCTGGCCCAGTGGCGAAGGTCGGATGTTGGATTCACTTGGTCAACTCCGCTGGTGGAAGCCGTATTTCGCTCAGCCTTGCGAAACGACCCGGCAGCCGCCGGGGCTTTGGTGATGGACATGACCCGCCATTCGACGGGGGAATCCCATGAGCAAGATCGACGTGAAATGGTCGAGGGAGCGCTGATGCAATTGGTGAAGTGGGCCGAAGGTGCAAGCGATGAACAGATCACGCCTATGCGTCGGGTGGTCGATTCCCTTCGCACGCACAGGCCGGCATGTCCGCTCAGCAAACGACTGCTGGAACGCTGCGCGCCGAAAACGCCGGTCATGGCACGGCGGTAGACCTCTTTGTTTCTACCCTCTTAGAAATACCCGAAGACAATCAAGGCAAGCTTCGTTACCATGTCGTGGTTATGGCGGCGATGTTGACGGATGCTGAACTTTTGGCTCGTCTTGTGGGGTTTGACTCTACAAGTTCCAAAAGCAATGTGCCCATCGCGGAGTTCATCTGCGATTATCTCGACGAATGGGAATTGCAACTTGTCCGCAACTACAACGAAGACAAGACCAAGGTCAACCTATTGGCCCGGATTGGCGGCAAGTCACTTGAAGTTGATAACGGATCGGGATTGCTTCTTTCAGGACATATGGATGTTGTTCCGGCCAAAGAACCGGAATGGAAAAGCGATCCGTTTTCTCTCGTTGAGACGGCAGATGCATTCATCGGTCGCGGGGCGTGCGACATGAAGGGTTTCGTTGCCTTGGCCATCAACAGCCTGAAAAAAGTGACGGGGGGGGCGTCACCAATCCGCTGTCGCTGTTGCTCACGTTTGACGAAGAACCGGGAATTCTGGGCGCTCAATATTTCGCCAGAACATGGGAACATCCGTTTCCGTTGCCGAAGTCCGCGCTGGTCGGCGAACCGACGGAAATGCGCGTCGTGCGCATGCACAAGGGTCATTTGAAATTGCGCATCACCCTTCGCGGAAAGACCGCGCACAGTGCTTATCCGCACCTCGGAATCAATGCGATTGAACCAGCCGGTCGCGTGATTCAAGCCCTCATCGAGCTTCGCCACGAATTCGAAAAAGTTCAAAGTCCGTGCAGCGTGTTTTATCCAGAGACACCCTTTGTCACTCTCAACATCGCCATGATCTTCGGCGGTACTGCAACCAACGTCGTACCCGATCGCTGCGATATCGACTTTGGTTTGCGACTTCTTCCCGATCAGTCCGCCGAACCGATCGCCGACCGTGTCCGAGCCAAACTGGCATCGGTATCGGAATTGGGCGATCATGCGATTACCGTCACCAATATCAGCGCCCCGTTCATGACCGGTGAATCAAGCCGCATCTACCGCACCCTTTGCGAACTGGTCTCGCAATCAGAAACCCACGCGGTGTCCTACGCCAGTGACGCCGGACCCTTGCACGCAATGGGATTGGAGTGCGTGTTGTTCGGGCCGGGATCGATCGAAGTGGCCCACAAACCCAACGAATTTATGCCCAAAGATCAGTTTCACGGGGCGCGAAATATTCTGGATCGCTTGGTAAATCGGTTTTGCAATTCATGATGAAACCGCCTTTCATTGTAGAAGCGGATGCCACGTGGATCGGGAATCGATGCCAGCCCGGCGTTCGCGTCGCCGTCGACGAAAGCGGCCTCATTTCAGCCGTCGGACCGTTGCCCGAACAAAACGTACATCGCTTGCTCGGTAAAGTCCTCTTGCCCGGAATGATCAACGTCCATAGCCACGCGTTTCAACGAGGCCTGCGCGGATTGGCCGAACGATTCCCGCGAGAATCCGGTGATTTCTGGAGTTGGCGTGAATCCATGTATCGCCTCGCGGAAGGTATGGACGCCGACACGATTTATGAGATCACCCGCCGGGCCTTCACCGAAATGCTTGCCGCTGGAATCACGACGGTGGGGGAGTTCCACTATTTGCATCACGACGCTTCATGCAACGGTTTTGCATTCGACGACATCATCCTTCAAGCCGCTCACGACGCCGGCATCCGATTGGTCTTGCTAAACTCCTTCTACAAAACCGGCGGAATCGGGCGACCGCTCATCGGGGGTCAGAAACGGTTTACATGTGATTCGGTGGCCGAGCTTTGGAAACAGGTGGATCGACTCGAACGCCAATTGCGCAACGACCGACAATCTCTTGCCGTCGCCCCACACAGCATCCGGGCCGTCCCGTTGGAAGATTTGATCTCGCTTCGCAATGAAGCCACGCGCCGTGACATGGTCTGTCACATACACGTCGAAGAGCAAACCAAGGAGATCGACGATTGCCTATCCGAATACGCCGAAACTCCGATGTCTCTCGTGAATCGCAACCTCAACGTCGACCCAACCTTCACCGCCATTCATTGCACGCACACCGCGACGCCGGACTTAACTCGATTCCTCGAAGGCGGAGGAAATGTCTGCCTATGCCCAACGACTGAAGGCAATCTTGGTGACGGCTTTCCCGATTCGATCCGCATGAACGAATCCGGCGCCATTTGCATCGGCACCGACTCTAACACCCGGATCTGCCTGCTCGAAGACTTGCGATGGCTCGAAGGAGTGCAGCGGCTACAGAAACGTCAACGCGGCATTCTTACCGACCGCGAAGGCTCAAACGCTAAACCACTATTCGACGCCGTCACAGTCAACGGTGCTCGCTCGCTAGGTCTCCAAACCGGCAAAATCGAACCCGGTTTCCTCGCCGACTTCATTGCTGTTGAATTGACCTCTCCGCCTCTCATTGGCTGCCCGATCGAAAATTTGCTCGAAGCCCTCATCTTCGGCTGCGGCGACTGCGTCATCTCCGACGTTTGCGTCGGCGGACGATGGGTCTTTTCACGGTCTCAACCGTCACATTGACTTTTCACGGCGATTCTTTACGCTCCGCCGAGAAATAGTTGGCAGACGAACCAGCGAGTAGACGCGAAATGTTTGAACTGGAAAAAGTGTACGATCCGCGCGCCGTCGAACCGGAAATCTTCGCGCGCTGGGAGCAATCCGGCGCGTTTCGATCTCACCCCGGCGATACACCCCATGATCGCACCTTCACCATCGTCATGCCGCCGCCCAACGTCACCGGCGCCCTCCACCTAGGCCACGCCCTCAACAACACGCTTCAAGACATCCTCGTTCGTTACCATCGCATGTGCGGATTCAACACCCTCTGGCAACCCGGCACCGACCACGCCGGCATCGCCACCCAAGCTGTCGTCGAACGCCGCATCCTCCAACAAGAGGGCAAAACCCGCCACGATCTAGGCCGCGACGAACTCGTCCGCCGCATCTGGCAGTGGAAAGACGAATACGAACGCCGCATCACCAGCCAATTGAAATTGCTCGGCTGCTCCGCGGATTGGGAGCGATCTCGCTTCACGCTTGACGACGGCCTCGCTAAAGCGGTGCGTCATCAATTTTTCAAAATGTTCAAGGACGGCCTCATATTTCGCGGCAAACGACTCGTCAATTGGGACACGCAACTTCAAACCGCCGTCTCCGACGACGAAGTCTACCACGAAACCGTCAAGGGTCATTTTTGGCATTTTCGCTATCCGGTGATTGACCCTAAACCCGGCGAACCGCAACATGTCATCATCGCCACCACCCGGCCGGAAACCATGCTGGGTGACACAGCCGTGGCAGTCCACCCCGACCCCGCCGGATTCTTCGATCAACAGGAATCCAAACTCCGCGACGCCCTTTTAAAGTGCTCCGCCAAAGAACGCGCTGAGATCGAATCGAAACTCGCCGCGCTCGCCGATCGTCGCGCCACGCACCTCGACCATTTGATAACCCTCAGCCGTATGGCCAACGACGGACGCAAGCTTCGACTGCCGTTGGTAGAACGCATCATCCCTCTTATCACCGACGAGTGGGCCGACCCAACGCTAGGCAGCGGCTGCGTCAAAATCACCCCCGCTCACGATCCCAACGACTATCAAGTCGGTGTGCGAAAAAACCTGCCCATGATCAACGTCCTCACCCCCGACGGAAAAATCGCCAAGATCATGGAGCCCGATCCGGCGGCCGCGCCGGTGAAACCGGGATCATCCGAAAATATTCACAACGACATCTACGCGGGTCTGGAATTCTCCACCCAAGCCCGCGCCAAAGTCGTCGCCGACATGGAATCCCGCGGCCTCATCGAAACCATCGAAGACCGCGAAACGGAAATAGGCCACAGCGACCGCAGCAAAACCCCCATCGAACCCTTCCTCTCCGACCAATGGTTCGTTCGTACGGGGGACGGCGAACCGCTACAACTGGGCGACGGATCGTATGCTACCGGTCTCGCTCAAGCGGCAATGGATGTTGTTTCGAATGAGGATATTGAGTTTTTCCCAGCCCGCTACGCCAAGACTTATCTCGATTGGCTCGGCGAAAAACGCGATTGGTGCATTTCGCGACAGTTGTGGTGGGGACACAGGATTCATGACTGGTATATCGTTTGGGAAGGGCCGTATTCTGATTACACAAGCGATTCTCAAACCGTACGGATGGACCTTGATTATTTGACTCCTGAACAGCGGTCTAATCTCGCTCCGCAAGTCTTCCCGGGCCGACTTGGCAATCGAATTCTCGTTGGATTCGCGGTTGCCCCCGCTCACCCAGACATTGAAACCGCTTTAATCGCACACGATGCCACCCAAGACCCCGACGTCCTCGACACCTGGTTCAGTTCCGCGTTGTGGCCCTTCAGCACTCTCGGTTGGCCGGAAGAGACGCCGCACCTGAAGCAATACTACCCCGGCACCGTGCTGGTGACATCGCGTGACATCATCACCAACTGGGTCGCGCGGATGGTGATGTTTGGGCTGTACACGATGGGCAAAGTCCCATTCGACCGCGTCTATATCACCCCCAAGGTCCTCGACGGCCGCGGCGAAACCATGAGCAAATCCAAGGGCAACGGCGTCGATCCCGTCGATGTCATCCACATCTATGGCGCCGACGCGCTCCGCTATTCCATGGCCGACATGGCCACCGAAACCCAAGACATCCGCATGCCCATCGAATACCTCTGCCCGCATTGCGGCCACCTGACCGAACAATCGCTCGCCCTCAAGAACGAGGAGCAATCCCGCAAATCTCGCGGTGAAAAACTCGAGCGCAAACTTCAACCCGCCGATTGTCTCCGCGTCCGCTGCACGCACAAAGAATGCGCTACGGAATTCGCCACCCAATGGGCCGACGACACGCTGAAGAAAGAATTGGGCCTCGCCCGCGAAGTTTCCGACAAATTCGAAATAGGCCGAAACTTCTGCAACAAACTCTGGAACGCCGCACGCTTCGCCTTCCGCTACATCGAAAACGCTCCGTGCGATCGTCTGGCCGTGAGCGACCTCTTGCCCGAAGACCGTTGGATTCTCGCTCGCCTCTCCGAAACCAGTCGACGAATTCACGGCTTCATGGCCAACTACCAATTCTCTGCCATCGTCAAGGAACTCCGTGATTTCTTCTGGGACGGCCTGTGCGATTGGTACATAGAACTCACCAAGCCCAGACTCTCCGGCGAAGCCGCAAGCACGTCCACCCATTCTGCCGAGGCTTCGAAACGCCATGCGTGCCAAGTTCTGGCATTTTGCCTGGACCAATCCCTTCGCCTGTGGCATCCGATCATGCCGTTTATAACCGAACGCCTGTGGCAGCAACTCAACGGAATCGTCCCAAATCGCGGAATGCCCGGCGTAGTCGAGATTCAAACCAACTGCGATTTGATTTCCGCTCCCATGCCACCGACCGATGGTTACCCGGCATTCGACGACCCGACGATCCTCACGACCTTTTCTCAACTTCAAGAAGCAACCCGCGCCGTCCGCGACCTTCGCCTCAAAGGCAACATCGTGCCGAAACAAATGGTCGATGTGACCGTCATTCTCTCGGACACGGACCTGAAATCCTTCCGCGCCAACGCCCACATTCTCCGCACCACCGCCGGCATCGCGTCGCTAACCATCACGTCATCCGGCAAGCGACCCGTAAACTCCGCCAGCTTGGCGATCCACGGACTGCGCGTGTACGTCCACGACATCGGCGACGATGTCATGGAACGCGAACGCACCACAAAATCCCTGGCCGATATCGAAAAGCAAATTGTCGGAAAACAAGGCAAACTGAACAATCCCGGTTTCATCAGCGGCGCGAAAGCTGACGTCGTCGCCGCCGAACGCGAACGCCTCGACCAGCTACAACAACAGCTTGCGTCGCTAAGAATCCAACTCGGCGAGTTGGGTGGATGAATTGTGAATTGTCGCCATGAAAGACGTTTTCAAGGCCGCATGCAGCCGCACAGATCGTCGCCTGCATAGGCTTGAAGAACGCCCAAAAGATCATCCAAGTCGACGATTCCGTCAGGAATGCAATCCGGGCCTAAATCAGCATTCACGCAAGCCGACAGATCGGCGAATCCTTGAAGGCAACATATCAGATCGTCCACGTCAGCGATTCCCGCGCAGTCCACGTTTCCGAAAATGACGTTCGTGCTTTGACAGGCAAAATCGACGCAGCGATTGCACGTGCAAGCCGAACCGTCGATACAGCCTCCGTCGCTGAGGCAACCGAATTCGTATAGATACGCTGAACTTGCTCCGTCCGTCAGAATATCACCGTACACGCCTACAATCGCGCGAGTGTCGTCGAGTCCGCAACTAAACCCGATCCGATCCTCCGGCGCGGCGTCCGATGCCAACAGCTTGACACCCAACGACCACACATCGCGTCGAACAAACAAATATCCCGCGCCGAGATTTGATCCCGCCGGACCATCCGCAAACGGTGCGCCAATCAATAAGCCTTCGTCTCGCATCGTTACGGAAGTTCCAAAGGCATCCCCCGAAGCCGCATCCGGTGAGAGCAATTTGTCCGTTTGAGACCAAGTCGTGCCGTTTCGTCGGAGGACGTACACTGATCCCTGATCGATTCCGGCGGTTCCATTATCGCCCGGTGCGCCGACGGCGATCCGCTCACCGAATACCGAAACGGCCTTGCCGAAATTGTCACTGGCCGCGGCGTCGTTCGGTATGATTTTTGCTTGCTGCAACCAAACCGTACCGTTTCGCACGAACACATAGGCCGCACCTTGATCGCTACCGGCCAGCCCATTTTTCAAGGGCGCTCCCGCTGCAAGGGTTTCACCGTGAATGGCCACGGCGCTTCCCAGTCGATCTGAATTGGCGGGATCATTTGCGATCAATTTCGCCTGTTGGGTCCAGACCGTTCCGATGCGGACAAAAACGTATACCGAGCCCTGATCGTTTTGCGATCCGTCATCCGTCGGCGCGCCCACGACGAGCACGTCACCATCCAAATCGACCGAAAATCCAAAGGTGTCGTTGGCCATCGCGTCGTTGGCAAGAAGTTTTGCCTGTTCGGTCCAGGTCGTTCCGCTTCGAACAAAAATATATACCGCGCCTTGATTGGTTCCCGCTGGGCCATCCAAAAATGAGGCGGCGGCGGCAATCGTGTTTCCGCTGAGCGCCACCGCGTGGCCCAAATCGTCGCCAATGGTCGGATCCGAAGCATATATTTTCGCTTGTTGCGTCCAACCGCTCATTCCGCGAACAAAGACGTAGACCGAACCAAGGTCTGCACCAATCGGTCCCCAATCGAACCTCGCCGAGACGATGGCCGTGTCGCCGTCGACATCCACCGCGTACCCCATGTTGTCACCGAACACGGCATCCACCGCGTTCAGAATTGAATCTTCCGTTCGGGTTAAAGGTGGAAAAGCAAAACTGGACGCCACCCCTCCGTGGATCAAAACCCACGCAAGTACCGACCATGCGCACAATTGGCAACGCCTCAACTTCTTTTTCCCCTCCGCATCACTTGTCCGCAGGTCGCGGCATCCAGCAGGAACTATTTCTTGCTGAGACTACGCCCCAAAAAAGGAACACCCAACCCATTCGCCATGATACCAGAATTCGGTCGTCTGTGATCGTGAGCCAACGACGCGAGATCCTCGGTTCAGTGCGTAAATCAAGGACCTATAAGAGTTCCTTCAAGATCGCCGGACCCGATGAAGTTCCAAGTCGCGCCGCGCCGGCGTCCAACATCGCAATCGCCGCCTGCGCCGTACGAATACCTCCCGACGCCTTCACCAACATCGGGGACCCGTGCTTATGAAGCAGCTTGACGTGTTCGATCGTCGCTCCACCCGTGGGGTGAAACCCTGTTGACGTCTTCACAAAATCGGCTTCTCCCTCCATCGCACAACGACAACCGAGAATAATCTGCTCATTCGTCAACGCCGAAGTTTCGACAATCACTTTCAGAATTAATCCGTTTCCCGCGCGATGCACGACATGCGACAACGTTTCGATATCATGACGAACGCCCTTGGCGTCACCCGCGATCAGGGCCCCGAGTGAAATGACCATGTCGATTTCGCTCGCCCCGTCATCCAGCGCACGCTTGGCTTCGTCGGCCTTGATGTCCGTTCGATTTGCCCCCAACGGAAACCCCACCACCGCCGCCACCACCGGAAACGGTTGGGTCAAAGTGCCACTTCGTGACACTTCAAGTCGTTGCACGGCTCGCGCCACATAAACGGGATTCACGCAGACCGCCGCAAAACGAAACTCAACCGCCTCCGCGCAAAGCGTGTCGATCTGGGTCGGTGGTGCTTCCGCTTTCAACAGGGTGTGATCAATTTTGCTCGCGATTTCAGCAGTGGTCCACGTCATGGCACTTCCTTTTCAAAATGCATAATCCTTGACCAATCGTGCGATCCCATCGTCTCGTAACAAATAGGATATTCGCATTCGCTCCGCCGGCGATCCGACCGCCGGGAGTCGAGCAATCGCTCGACCCACGACACCGACGGCGCTGATGAAGTTCTCAAACGTCGCCGACGTTCGACCCCGCGAAGCCGCGGAATACCTGGCCAACCATCCGATCGCCGCTACCGAAAGCCACGTCACCGCCAACCCCGGAACCATCGGCCAACCGAAAAATCCGTCGCCGAAACACTCCCGACCGCTCAATCTGGCCAGAAGATAGCGTTGGAAGAGGGATTCAACATCTTCTGTGCTTCCTTCTTCAATACCGATAGCTTCCACTTGTGCAAAAGCTGGTACGACTTCCCCGGCCAATCCGCGAAGGTCCGGCACGTCCCCGCGCCCCTTGAGGAATCTCCGCGCCTTTCGCAGTTGCCGGATGCGCTGCTTGAACTTGCTCCAATTTCCGCCGCGCGCTTCTTCCAATGTGGCGTGTTCCACATGAGCAAAGCAGAATTGTCGAAACAAACCTCTCATACGCGGGGTCGAGGATTCTCGTAAGTCCTTGGCCTCCTCCGGTAACACGCGAAACAAGAGATCGAGCATATCCAAAAAACGCGAACCACGAACGTTGACCAGTTTCGCCATCGAAAGCGTCGATGTTAGACGGGCCAACCCGACCAACCGAATGGCCATCGAATATCGATCATCCCGCACCCAGCGTGTGATTCGATCCATCAGTCCGTCGGTTTCCTCCCGAGTGGCTTCCAAATTTCCTTGCAACGCGGCCGTATCATCTGAAATCGATAAAGGGGCTGGTAGCAAGCGCACCAAGTCACGTAACCCGGATTCGTGTTGTGAAACCGACTTTCCCTTGGATGAAGCAACACTTGGACAATCGAAGCGAAGGGAAACTTGCCATCCTTTTAGGGTCGGGCGAACGGAAAACGGGAAAATTCGACATGCAAAAGGTTTGGCCGCTTCCCCAAACTTTGCGTGGATTCGACACAATCCATTGGAATCAAGGAAAACACACGCGTCTTCCTTTGTCCTGCTTAACACAAGCCCTCTACCCAATTGAACATATGGGGCTAATTTCAGTTCTTCTTGCCAGTTCTGTCTGTCAAGCCGCTCTTTATCTTGAGGAAACAAGTGTCCCACAAGCGAACGGCAGCAGTTTCCGCACTGGTGGCAAGACCATTGCTGGTTTGGAATCGTCGGCATGATCAAGCGCAGCGGAATCGAGGCGCCCATTTCACTGATTCTGTACTTGATGCGGAAGTTTGGCAAGGGGAGGTCGTCGGCGCGCTTCCTAGTTTCAAATTCCAAACCACGGGATGGCTATGATTTAGGTCGATGCGCAATGGAGCGGATGTCTTTTGCGGAATTGGGTTGCTTGGACTCAGCGACACCCATATACTTCGACGCCGGTTGGCCCTTGGAGCTTTCATAGGTTACCGTAGCGTAATCGGTTCAGGCTTGATGAACGGTCACCGGTGAATGAGAGGTTTGATGATGCGATTTAGAAACCGACGCTACCTGGTCTCGGCCGCCTTGGTTGGAACTTTGGGATATCTTTTCGCCGGTCCGGGCACTAGCTGCGCCAGCTATATCGGTGAATCGGCGTTGGTCGCCGCCAATATGTGTTTCATCTTTGATTGCCAGGACGGTATTTTGGGCGGGACCATTGATCCGTGTTCTGGCGCGGGAAGCGGCGCTCTAACCGGGGAGGGTCAAGGTGCGACGCCTCAGTTATTCACGGACTGCCCACGGACCGGCGGGCCGTGACGGGTTTTGAAAATGGTCTCGGATCGTTTTTTTCCACCGCCAGCGAACGATTGAATACCGGTTGAAGGAAGATGATGAAAATAAGCAAGCGATTGGCAGATTGGCGTCGTCGAGGGTTGCGGTTCTTTGCGTTGGTGGGCACTGCGGTTCCCATTCTGGGTCTTGAGTCCTGCGAGGATCGATTGATTGGACTTACCCAATATGTGGACCCTTGCGGCACCTTCCTCGCCAACTGCGCCCCGGGCGATTTTCAAGTTAACGCCGCCGAAGTCGGCGATTTTTGCGTGGATCCGGCTTGCACCGTGCCAGGTCAATGCGGCACGGGCGTGCAGCCCCTCGGAACCATTGTCAACATCTGTCCATGAGTCGATGAATCGAAACGCGGCGAAGCAAAGGAGTGCGTGGTATGTCTAGCTCATTAAAATGGCGCAAGGTTGCGGCAATTGTTTTGTCAGGTGGATGCCTTTTGCAGACCGCCGGCTGCGCCGGTACCGTCGGCGCGCTCGTCACCAGTTACCTCGAGTCTTCCTTATTGACGCTGCTTGTGCAGTTGATCACGCCTCCGTAGGCCATCGGTTCGAACACCATTCCGCTTTCTAACGTCATGAACTTGGCAGGTTATCGCTGCAAAAGCGTTTTCCCAACTGGCATGGCCCTTGCTCGTGGTTTTGTGGTTACAATGCGCCGTCGCCGCGCGAAATAAGAACGCTGTGTCGATGGGTTCATTTACTTTGAATCAGGAGCTTCGTCATGCACGATTGCAACCCCACGCCATTAGAACCAAGGAACGACCGAACGGATTCACCCGCGAAAGAACCGGAAAAAGGGGTTCGCATCCGCAGTCGCCTGATCCACGGTCGAAGCCACTCGGGCCGATGGGATTACGATCACCACGTCGTTCCACCTATGACCGCCAGCGCCACGTTTCGCCTCGATTCCGTCGAACGCGGCGCCGAAGGATTTGAAGAATTCGGTGAAGGCGAGCTCGCCGCCGGCGACCGACCACCCATTTATATCTACGATCGACTCGGCGAACCGACCGGCGGCATGTTGGAAGAAAACCTGGCCGTCGCCGAATGTGGGGAGATGGCCCTCTGCTTCGCCTCCGGAATGGCCGCCATTTCCGCCGCCATTTGCACCCTGACCAAAACCGGCGACCACCTCGTTGCCCACAAAGTGCTCTACGGTTGCACGTATTCACTCATCGTCAATTGGCTCCCGCGCTTTCAAGTGGGAGCGTCACTCGTTGACATGACCAATCTAGATGAACTCCGCGCCGCGATCCGACCACAGACTCGGGTGATCTATTTCGAAACTCCCGTCAACCCCGACATGAAACTCATCGACATCGCCGCCATCCGCAGAATCGCGGACGAATTCAACGCCGATCGCAGCTCAAAAGACAGAATCCGAGTCGTCGTCGACAACACCTTCGCCACGCCTTATTGCCAACGCCCGCTCGAACTTGGCGCCGACCTCGTCTGCGAATCACTCACCAAAGCCATCGGCGGTTTTGGCACCGACATCGGCGGAGC
>JBBTCX010000177.1:0-10314 GCA_038043045.1 Planctomycetota bacterium
GGGCACAATCATCGGCCTGATCGCGTCGCAGTGGGCGATCGACTGGATGATCGCCTCGTTCCCGGAGGAGCTGCCGTATTGGTTCAGTTTCGGCATCGATTGGCGCGTCGCCGCGTTCACCATCGGCATCGCCGTGTTCACCACGCTCGCGGTTGGGCTGCTGCCGTCGCTGCGCTTGGCGGAAATCGCCCGTCGGGCCGGCGCCCGAATAGCTCTCGGTTGCATGATCGCGGAAACCAGCATTCTTTCCGCAGCCGGATTGCGGTTCTTGCAGGTCTGCCCCAAAGTAACCTGGGCCGAGGGATGTTTTGGACGATGGTTGTTGTCATCCGACGTGGTAAGAAAAAGCTTGACTTCCGGGCTCGGCGGCCGTCCCCCGAAGTTGAGCGAGTTGGGTTGGGGCATTGAAGTCGAACGGGCACGATTGGAGGCGTTGTGCGACGGCCATTCAAGAGTATTCCAGTTATAACACTTGTCGGCTTCCCTAGACTTGACTCATCGTAGTGACACCCCGAAAACTACGGGCGATGGATCGAAAAAGTTGTGGAGGACGTTGCGTGATTCAACCTTGGTCTGGTTTGAGCTTTATCCTTGGAATAATCGTGATCGGTTTTTGGCTCGCATCGATCACCTCGGTTCGAGCACAAGTCGTGCCTTCCCAACCCGTTCCCGCCGATGCCACCGAAGATACTTTGATCAAGAAAATTCGCGAGTTGGATTCGTTGAGACGAAGGGCGTCCGGTCCGCAGGTCCTTTTAGCGAAATCCTTCAAAAGCGCGGAAGTCTTGGAATGGACCGATGCCTTGTTGCAACGGTTTCCGGAAACATCCTTTCTCGACGAAGCGCTCATGGCCAAGTTGGCGGCCTTGGGAGACCTTGCTCGGACTCAACCAAATTATCTGGCCGAATTGCACAAGCTGAATGACACCATTGGTGGATCGAATCCGTCGCCACGTCTGGCCGCGGAAAACGCATTTTACGCGATCCAAGCCTTTGTCCTCGGCGCACGAGCGGAGAGCATGCCTGAGGGACAACGACACAAAGGAACGCTGGAACGATACGAAGCGTTTTTGGCGGATTACCCGAATTCAGAGCACCGGCCAATTGTGTGGGCGAGTTTGATTCGCACTGCGCTCGCGTTGAACCAGGTCGATCGGGCCAAGTCGGAGTTGATAGCGCTGCAGACGCAGTTTCCGAATCATTCAGCCACAAAACGGGCCAAAGGCGAGGTCCATCGCGTTACGGGAATCGGTCAGCCGTTTCAATTGACCTACCAAATGCAAAACGGTCAGGTGATTCGGGCCGGGGATTTTTTGGGACAGGTTTTGGTGATTCATTTCTGGGCGACCTGGAGTCCGCGATCGATGGATGAGCTTCCACGTTTGATCAAGATTCGAGAGGAAAACAAGGATCGCGGTCTGGCGTTGATCGGCGTCAACGTGGACAAAAACCGAAAGCAGATTGACGCGGCCTTCGCCAAGCATCGCATGGACTGGCCCCAATACATCGATGAGAAGGGGCTTGAGAACGACATCCTCATCGGCGCGGGAGTGATCGAGATTCCGACCTATCTCGTAGTCGATCGTGCCGGAATCCTCCGAGCGGTTGATCCCGGGGAGCATCTGGAAACGCTGGTCCGAGAGTTACTAGCCAACCCCAAAGAGACCACCGAACCGGCCAAACCTTAGTCGGGCAACACTACCATCATTTGGCAAGTGTCCCGCGACGGAACCACTGCCCAATATCAGGGGCACCCAGCTAGGCATGTCCAAGTCGCGGGTGTAACGTGCGGCCATGGCCAAGATTGTGCTGCTGTTGGTGGTGGTGACGCTGATTTCCGGGCTGACGCCGATTGCAGCGCGATTGGCAACACATGAGCTGCCGCCGTTAACCCTCGCAGTAGCGAGATTCGGTACGGCGGGATGTCTCTTGGCCGCCACGGTCCGCATCATGGGTCTGCGGCTTGCCCCATTTCTAGGCAATTGGACGACTTTTCTTTTCCTGGGATTGCTGTGCGTGCCAGTGAACCAAGTCGCTTATCTATTCGGCTTGCGAATGGCCAATGCGTCTCACGCCGGGATCGCCTATGCTCTGGTTCCGGTCATGGTGTTCTGGATATCTCTGGCCCTCGGACGTGTACGGCTGACAGGAAGAATGGTCGTCGCCTCCACGTTGGCGTCCTTGGGAGCCATCGTGGTCGTGTTGGTGACCTCCCCGTCCAATTCACAAACCGACAAACAACCGGCGATGGGATTCGCCGGCGACCTCCTGCTATTAACGGCGGCATTGAGTTGGTCGTGTTTTGCTATCTTCAGTCAACCCGTCGTGCGACGATTCGGGGCCATTCAAACTCTGGCCACGGTGTTTCTCGTGGGTACGGCGTTGCATGTTCCCTTGGCGATCTTGGATTACTTTTATTTTGACTTGAGCGAGTTTCGCTTCGCGACGGTCACCTGGCGGGGATTGGTCGGGTTTGCGTTCATCACTTTCATCACGGCGTATACGAACTACTTGCTTTGGTACTTGGTCGTCGCCCGGTTTGATGTCACTCGGTCCACGGTCGTGACGAACATGAATTTTCTGGTGACCGTACTGTTGGAGTCGTATTGGTTCGGTCAGGCGTTGTCGGGATGGGTGGCTGCGGGATCGGCCATTCTAGTGACAGGCATTGTCATGTCCGTTCAAGGTCGTCGCGCCGAAACCCCGCCGACTACGCCGCGTGGGGCGACTGCAACCGACCCGGTGCAACCGCGCGATCACCGTCCGCCGAATCCCGTGTTCGACGAAGGGCGAGGATAAGTTCAACCTCTCCGGTTGGGCGACCCAGCTCCTGGGCTACGTCGATGGGGGCAAGACCGCTATCCGCCAGTTGGTAAACGGGTTGGTGCGGATCGGGAGAAACACTGGATGAGGGTTGCATGGACAGACCCACCCTGGATTCATCTTCCAACGTGACATCCACGGTTTCTTGGCCGTTTGCGGATCGGGTCCGGCGCGAAAGCGAGTCAATCCTGACGTCCGCTTCTCGCAAGGCGATGTCGAGTTGAGAGAGTTTTGCATCGATTCGTCCGGTAATTTGTCGTGCAAGTTCGTCGAGTTGCGTCATGGCCGCTTCGATATTTCTTAAGGTCTCCGCTTGATTGCGCGATGAACGGTCACGGTCTCGAACGTTGGTTGGGCGCGGCTCCCAGACCTTGCGCCCTTTCCTCATGGCCGAAAATCCCACGGCCAACAATCCAATGACCCCGAACGCCAGCAGGATGGACTGGGTGACAGACATCGGTTCTGGTCCGAAGGAAAGCGCCAAAGTGTGGGGGAAACTCATCATGAGCTATTCTTCGGCCTCCATGCCGTTCGAGCGGAGTCCATGATCGTACGAACGGCCACGCCGCACTTTTCAGCCGCGAATCGACAATCGTCGTATTCCGGACTGACCGTGGTCACGCCGAATCCCTCGCCGATCTTGACGCGAATATCTCCATAGATCGTCGTGACGATATCATGGCGGCGTTGAAGCATGGACCGCGTCGCGGTGTGTCGTCGAATCCCGAAAGTCGTCGTCTCCACAAAAAGAATCCGCTCCATGCCGGAAACGATCGACGGTTCGCACAACACCGTCAGAAGCACACCGGGTCGCGACTTCTTCATTTGTATCGGCACGGTGAAGACGTCTCGTGCACCCTCCTTGAGCAAGCGCTCGACACAATGACCAATGATCTCGGGCGTGGCATCGTCGATCTGAGTTTCCAACACCGCGATTTCGTCCACATTGCCCGACGCACCCGATTCACCGATCAACACTCGCATCACATTCGGGCGAGTTTTGCCGTCTCGCGTCCCCGCGCCGTACCCGATCGTTCGAACGCACATGGCGGGCATCGAACCCCATTCACTTGCCAGCGTCGTCAGAAGCGCCGCCCCGGTGGGGGTCGTCAATTCACCCGGCTCATCGCACCCGGCAATGGGAACGCCCTTCAGCAATTCCGCCGTCGCGGGCGCCGGTACCGGCATCACCCCGTGAGAGCACGTGACCGTACCCGATCCCACCGGAATCGCCGAGCAGACAACGCGCTCCACGCCGAGCATCTCCAACGCGATCATTGTCCCAACGACATCGATGATAGCATCCACAGCGCCGACTTCATGAAAATGAACGCGATCTTGGGTCGTGCCGTGTACCTTCGCCTCTGCCTCGGCCAATCGTTCAAAGACCTTCGCCGCTTGCCCGCGAACATGCGGAGAAATCGCCGCCTGTTCGAGAATTTGAAGGATAGGACGCAAGTGGCGGTGCGGTTGAGACGTCGTGGGTTCGAGCGTCACCGCAAAATGAGTGGCTGCGAATCCTTGCTTGGTCACGCGCTGCGCGTCGAGAGCATACCCGGTCAAACCGAGTTTGCTCAACTCGGATCGCAATCGACTCACCTCCGCGCCGGCGTCGATCAACGATGCCACCACCATGTCACCCGCAGCGCCGGAAAAGCAATCGAAGTACGCGAGGTTCATGATCGGTCGATCGCTAATACAATGGATGGATCGTCAACCCGGTCGCAAGTTTGGGGTGGAAATACGTGCTTTTTTGCGGCATAACGCCTCCCGACTCACTGACCGCGCGAAGCTGATCCATCTGCGTCGGTCGCACCAAGACAGCCACGCCGACTTCCGCTTTCGCGGTCCTCACCGCTTCTTGTCGAGATTTGACATAAGCGATCTTTACCTCTGAACCTGATCCCCGCTTCGACAACAACTCCTCGATGAGATAACGATGAATGTATGCCGTATCCAGCGTTTGCCACGCCGCACACTCCGTCGGTTCCAGCGTGGCCAGCTTCGTGCGCGAGGTGAATCGAAGATGCAATTCCCGACCCGTGCAACCCTCGTGAAGAGTCAAATCGCGCCGAACCGCCTCAACCACGTCAATCCCCGGTCGCCAAGCCTCCAACACTTGGTCCATGGAAACCTGCAACAAAACCCGATGATACGGCAGAATCAAACATCCGGGATCGTCCATGCTCGCGAGCACAAACATCACGAATCGCGCGGGGTGATCCTCCGGCAGATTTCCTGCCGCCACGACCTCGTCACGATACTTGAGCGCCGTCTCATACCGATGATGACCATCGGCGATGAAAACTTTCACCGACGCCATGGCATCGACCACTCGCCGAACGATGCTTCCATCCGTGACCATCCAGATCAGGTTTTGCACGCCGTCGAGCGTCCCCTGCGCATCCGGCGTTCGTTGCACCACACCCTCCAAAGCCCCATCGACCGTGTGATTCGGGTCCGGGTAAATACCAAAGATCGGCGACAAGTTGCACCGCGTCGTCTTCATCAAAGCGAGTCGGTCTTCCTTGGGGCCGCCGAAAGTTTTTTCATGGGGAAGGACCGCCCCTTCCGAAAAGGCCGTGATCCGCACCCGCGCGATGTACATCCGCCGGGTGTACGGACGACCTTCGTGGGCAAAGACCTGGTGATAAACGTAAATCGCCGGTTCGGGATCGCGGACCAGCGTTCCATCTTCAAGCCATTCGTGAAGGAACCGCCCGGATCGCTCGTAGGCTTCCGGTGGACCGACGGATTTCGGAGGAACATGGGGCAGGTCAACCGCCACGATGTTCCGCGAATGACGCGATAAAAGAGCCGATTTCTCGGCTTCGCTCAGAACATCATAGGGCGGGGCTAAAACATCCGACAATCCGCCGGAAAACTTCTTCCCATTGAATCGAATAGCCGCAAATGGGCTGATTTCTGGCATTGCTGCACCTCTGTTGGTAGAGCGCCTCCGTCTCTCACCATTGATCATGAGTCACGCGCAGACAGTAGCGACACCGGTCTAACCCTGCAAGCCGAACGTGTCACACAGGTTCCCATTCTAGTCGAAGCCGAACTTTCGTGTTTGGGTTGACCGTCCCAAGCCGATAGTGATAACAGATGAGGGCGCCTTTGTTCCTCAGACTGAATCGGAGTATTCCATGAACACCGCGCTAGTCCTTGCCGGCGGAGGAATCAAAACGGCGGTGGTCGCCGCACGATTGGCCAAGGAACATCAGCTCCTGATGCTCCACATCGATTACGGCCAGCCGTCCCGCGAGATGGAATATCAATCCGTTCAACGATTGGCGGCTTCGTTTCCAACAGCCAAAGTCTCGACCATGGATATTTCCAAAGCCGGTTTGGCAAGCGGTTCGGTCCATGCGGCCCGAGATAAAACGAATGTTGGATCGATCGTGGAAGACCAGGGCCTCGGTGGACTTTTTCCCACTCTGCTTTCTTTGGCTTTCAAACCGATTCACCAAATCGGCACCGACAATATCGCCGTCGGATTGTCCAGGTTTGCCGATCATTCTCACCTTGGCTTTGCCCACGGCGAAGGTGGATCGGTGCGATTGCGCGAATTCGTGCACGCCTTCAACATGGTTTTGGATGCCCTGTCGACTTCAAAAAGGCGTGTTCAAATCGACGCCCCGTTGATCAATTTGTCCTACCTCGAAATTGTGAAACTTGCCGATCGGTTTCAATTGCCCGTCGCCAACCTCTGGTCGTGTTGGGGTGCGGGGCCCGGTCCCTGCGGGCATTGCGGCGGCTGCCTCCAGCGATCCAAGGCCATCGCCCAATCGGTGATCTCCGTTTCCGGGCGTGAAAAATCGGAGGTGGTGGCTCCGGTTACTTGACAATTCGATTCTAACCTGCACATTATTTTCCCATGCCGACATCGACCGAAGACAAACGATTGGCCCAGGAACTGACCGCGATGCTCCACGTGAAGCATTCGGGCATCGAAGTGCACGTGGGCCCAAGTGAGCGCTGGAAACGCCGCTGCTTGACCTTTCGATGGGCGGGTTTCGCGGATTTGCTTCCTGAAGAGCGGTTCCATCGGTTGATTCAAACCATTCCGGAGGATTTTCGAGAGTCGCGCCTGAAAGGCTCCGTCTGGTTGGAGTTGACCCCGGAGGAAACCATCGAGCAGTTCTTGGCCTACCCTCGAAGCGAGGACATCGCCCCCAAGGAGCCGGCCATCTACCAGCGCTTGATTCAGTGCGACTTCTTCAAAGCAATCGAGACCGATCTTGGAAAATCACCCCAGACCGCCTGCAAGGGCACCTTCGTTCGCACCGAATCTTTGTTAACCGGCAACGGCTTCAACAAGTCCGCCATTCGCGATGCCAAACTCGTCTTCCTCCGTCACGAAGCCTACTGCGATTGCCAAGTCGTCGGCGTTGCCAAACCCGCCCTCTCCGAATCTCACGGCTCCTTAGCCGGGCGCTAGGGCAATGTCGGGTCGATTACCCATCAGGACAAGTCTAACGCCATGATCGATTTTCGATCACGCACGTAGAGGCGCGGTCCCACCAATGTTGGAGCCGTCCGAGCCGGATTTTTCAGCAACTGCACCTTGGAATGGACGGTGAATTTCTCCGGCGTGGCCGTCGCCAATGCCAATTGACCGTCCTCGTCCAGCAGAATGAGCTTTCCATCGACGTAGAGACAATTGGCCTTGGGGAACCCGCGCTCTTTCCATTTCGTTTCACCAGTCTTGACATCCACAGCCACCATAAACGTCGGCGGCTGAACCCCGGCCGCGCCGTAAATGTGGTCGTCCATCCAAACGGCGCTGGAGTGTATGAAACCCGTCTTGCGAGCAAACCAGAGTTCCTCGGCTTGGGTCTTGTCGCCGTCTCGCGATAGCTTGAACATCCGACTACCGCCGTCCGTGTGTGACCCCACATACAGGCGGTTGTCGGTACCCCAAAGCGGTGTGAAAGCGCTCACCTTGGCCTGGTTTTCATTGGTGAATCGTAATCGCGGTTTACCGTCCGCAGCGGAAATGGCGATAGCCTGCGTTGCCCCCACGATGATGCACTGATCCTCCCCCAATACGTTCACGAGAATCGGCGAAGCGTAGCTAACATCAAAGGGTTCAGACTTCCATACTACGGCGCCGGTCGCGGGGTTCATGCACGCCATGCCCATTTGGCTCCCGCCGACGGCCACGAGAATGCCGTCCTTGTAAGACATCGGGCTAGCGGAATATCCGTATTCCAGCGATTTGGCGCCAAACTCTTTGATGAGGTCGTGCGACCAAAGCACCTTGCCCGTATTGGCGTCCAGACCGTGCATTTTCGCCGCGAACCCGACAGTGACTAGTTGTTTGCCCGCGAGCAGGGGAGTGGAATTGGGACCCTTGCCATGAGCGACCGTCTGGCCCTTCAGCGACGGAGCCGCATACGAGTACTCCCAACGTGTCTTGCCCGTATCGGCATCGAGCGCAACGACCACCTCGTCGTCACCCTTTCGGTACATCGTGTAGAGGACGCCGTCACGCGCGACAATCCCGGAATAGCCGTCGCCCAGTTCACGAGTCCAGACTTTCTTCGGACCGTCCGCAGGCCATTTGTCCGCGATTTTGACGCTGGGTACCTTGAAGTCGCGGTTTGGACCACCCCATTGTGGCCACGCCGACGATCCATTCTGGGCGTGCGCCGTGTCGATTTCAACAGCGCCGATAGCGGTCACAGCAACACAGCCTAGAACGAATGTCGCCAGTTTTTGTGTGCGTCTCGATTCCATTGTGCGTTCTCCTTCAATCTCAAATGTTCGGAACTCTTGGTTAACGTTTCAATCTTCAGTCCACCATCCCCAAAAGCGCTACGAACTCCGCGAGCGGCGGACCAGGGACAATACTGCGGGGATTACGCACCGAAGCGTTTTCACCGCTACTTATCCCAAAAGACCCCCGAAAACGGTTGTCGTTAGAATTAGACTATCGATCGATCAACTCGCTTGGAAAGCGGGACTTGCGGGCCGGGTGGCCCATCTCCTTGCAAAGATGGGCGAGCAACCGTAAAACAAAGGCGGAGTCTCCTGCAGAGGTTGCAATCTTGCCCGTTATCCTGTCCATTCTCGCTTGATGATTTCTTTTGAAGTAACCGACCGCGAGGGATTGGCCCGGTGTGGGCTGCTTTCCACGACGCATGGAGTGGTGGAAACGCCGGTGTTCATGCCCGTCGGGACCGCCGGGAGTGTCAAGGGAGTGACACCGATTCAACTGGCGGCGACGGGTTCGCGAATGATCCTGGCCAACACGTACCATCTTCACCTGCGACCCGGCGCGGACATCGTGCGCGGCCTCGGCGGTCTTCATCGGTTCATGGGATTCAACGGGCCAATTCTCACTGATAGCGGCGGGTATCAGGTGTTCTCGTTGGCCGACATTCGACGAGTGACAGAGGATGGCGTGGAGTTTCGATCGCACGTGGATGGTGCCACGATGTGGCTCGATCCACCGACCGCAATCCAAATCCAAAATCAACTAGGGGCTGACATCATCATGGCCCTCGATGAATGTCCGCCGCTTCCAGGTACGCCGGATGTTGTTGCCCAAGCGGTCGATCGCACCATTCGCTGGGCGGCACAATGCAAACAGGCCCATGACAATCCGCAACAGACCCTTTTCGGAATCGTTCAAGGCGGGTTGGATGTCGATCTTCGCCGCCGATGTGCCGAGGCCTTGGGCGACATCGACTTCGACGGATACGCCGTCGGCGGTCTTTCCGTCGGAGAAACGCATGATCAGATGGCCGGGATACTGCCGGAGATCACCAAACACCTTCCCTCTGACCGGCCCAGGTATTTGATGGGCGTGGGGATGCCGCGTGATATTCTTGCGGCGGTTTGTGCCGGGATCGATATGTTTGATTGCGTTCTTCCCACGCGAAACGGTCGAAACAGCTTCGCCTTTACAGCCGGCGGCCATCTGCACCTTCGCAACAGCAAGCACCGAACCGACGACTCCCCTCTTGAAGCCGGTTGCGACTGTGAGGCGTGCGCCGGATTCTCTCGCGGATACATCCGCCATTTGTTCAACACGAACGAGATGTTGGGACCGACGTTGACTTCTATTCACAACCTTCGATTTTATCAAAGATTCATGGCTCGCGTGCGGGATTTGATTCGAAAGGGAGAACTGGCGACAATCGTGCGGGAGTTTCCGATCGCCGGCGAAAGTGACCGGTCCGAAGTTGAGGAGAAATGTTGATGTCGTATGTTACGCTAATCCTGGCCCAAGAAGTCGTACCCGCCCCAACGGGCAGCAAGGATGCCACAAGCGCCCTTCTTCTGCCGGCATTGATGTTCGGCGTGGTCACATTTTTGATCCTCACCTCCCGAAGCCAAAAGAAGCGGGAACAGCGAACCCTCGCGGACATGTACTCGCGGATGGGCAAGAATGACCGGGTGCTGACAGTCGGCGGCATCATCGGGACGGTGATTTCGGTCAAGGACAACGAGGTGGTCCTGAAAGTGGATGAATCGACG
>JBBTCX010000178.1:0-13242 GCA_038043045.1 Planctomycetota bacterium
ATGTACTTCACGGTTCCTAAAATATCCCCAAGTCGGGTCTGAGCTTTCGAGGTTCTTCGATCCTCCGGCTGCACAATCCCCAAACCGAAATCCAACACGTGCGGTTGACCGGTTGCATCCACGAGGATATTGCTGGGTTTGAGGTCACGGTGGGCAATTCCGTATCTATGCGCAACCGCCAAACACCGGCAAATTCGCTCGAAGATCACAAGCTTTTCCCGCAGGGTTGTAGCGTGCATGGCCAGGTAGACATCGAGCGGTTGTCCGCGAATAAGTTCCATCTCGTAAAAAAGAAACGGGCCGTGGCTGCCGAGACTGTAAGCTTTGACGATTCCTCGGGCTTCGAGCCGCTGGTGAATGGAGGCTTCGCGTTCGAAACGGAGTCGCTGAGCCTCATCGGTCAGCCAGAGGAACTTTACGGCCACCAATTTCCGGGGAACCGAGAGCCGCCATGCAGCATAGACAACCGTGGATCTGCCACGGCCGATCTCTTCGACAATGTGAAAACCGGGCAAATCCACGGAAGATAAAGGCGGTTTGACCGCCGCATAACGGTCCCAGCACGTTGTGCAGAATTCCAGGTGGTTACACTCCAATTGCGTTCCGTCATCAAGAAAATGGGCATTGGTTAGGAAATGAATCCTCTCGTCAGTGAGACAAGGAATCAAACCAGCGGGGATGTCGCGTTCGGTGTGGTGCATGGTTCCACCAAGTCAGGCGATGGAATAATACGCAGCCGTTTGGGTTTGGCATTATAAGCGCAGTTCGTCGATTTTTCAACCGCCATCGACACAAGACCGATCGGATCAGGCGGCGCCGGAATGAACAAGGCACGCTTCGAGGGCCAAAAGTCGATGCAACGCGTTGCTTGCCTCGATCGCTTTCATCAGCGAGTCTCGATTCGCCGAAATCGTCGAATCGGCGAGGCAAACCGCCATTTCGTCCAGGATTCCATCGCGAACATGGTCGAGCTTTCGAAGTCGATCCTGAACCTGAGGGCTACACAAATGGTCGGCGACTCGCCTCACAGTCCGGGCGTCCACCGATCGGTCCAAATGAGAAAAAACCGTTAACACCAACGCGGGGGCTATTTCTTCTAATAAACTTCGTGCCTCTTCGGGAGCAAGTCGCTTGGTCAACCGGGTAAGCGTCCCTTGGGTTGTTCGGTCTCCGACTACTTCTCGAATTCGCCGCACCAATCGCTCGGCGTCGATGGGTTTTTCGAAGTAATCGACGGCACCATCCTTCAGCGCTTGCACGGCCGTTGAGGCGTCCCCGTAGGCGCTGATGACCACGATGGGAGCATAGCAGCCTTTGGCGCGCAAACTTTTCAGCAAATCAAGACCGTTCATGACCGGAAGACGAACATCCAACAGAATACAGGCCGCGCGTTGCCAAAAACCGGACGCAAATAGTTCATCCGAGCAAGAGAATGCATGAACTTCAAACCCATCCGTCCGCAAGCGAGCTCGCAGCGCGCTGAGAACCGAAGGCTCATCGTCCACAATGACAATCACTAACCGTTCGCTAGACACGATGTTTAATCCAATCAATCTCATTATTAGTTTTCAACATGGCGGCTGTCAAGAAGTTTTCGCGTGGAAACTTTCAGCCACACGAAGTTCCCAAGGCATTGAACACTATTCATCGCTTCATCGAAGCCTGTCCGGGGTCTCTGCGGTGCCTTGCAAAGAATTTCGACACAAAGGAAGATTCCGACATGCGAAATTTTACTACGCGTTGGATTGGAATGTGCGTATTGCTCGCGGCCTTCGTCTCGCCTCTTTGCGGTGAAGACGTTCCGTCCGAGTCGCCGGCACCCAAGGGAGTCGCTCAGATCCAACGCCAAGCCCAGGCGATGGACTCGCTGGTTACGACGTCGGTCGCCAAGGATTTTCTTCGCGCGGCAGCGGAGCTACCGGCCATTCCACCGCCTGTCTTGTATCGGACTGCGGACAAGACACGGTATTATCGGGAATCCGAACTCACGGATTTGACCGACTCCGCGCGCGAAGCTCTCCAGCGTTTTCCGATCGACGAAGAATTCTACTACATGACAAAATACGGAACGCCGGTTGCTTATGTTCGATCGCTGGAAATCCTGGGAATGAATGGCGTCGATTCTCTGGGAGGAAAGCGGGTTCTCGATTTCGGATATGGAACTGTTGGACACTTGAGGATGATGGCCTCTCTCGGCGCGGATGCGGTCGGAGTGGATGTCGATCCGTTATTGCCCGCGCTGTATTCAGAACCCGGCGATCAAGGGAAAGTTCAAGGAACGGCGGGTCCGTCGGGAAAGGTGAAACTCGTTCATGGTCGGTTTCCAGCGGAAGGCAACGCTTGTGCCGAGGTCGGCGTTGGGTTCGATCTGATTATTTCGAAAAACACGTTGAAGAATGGATACATTCATCCCGCTGAACCGGTGGACAAACGGATGCTCGTGGACTTGGGCGTCGAGGATGAATTGTTTGTCCGATCGCTTCATTCAGCGTTGAAACCGGGTGGTCGAGTCTTGATCTACAATCTCTGCCCCGCACCGGCAGCGCCGGGAAAGAAATACATTCCCTGGGCCGATGGAAAATCACCGTTTTCAAAATCCCTGTGGGAGTCTGTCGGGTTTCGGGTGATATCGTTCGACACAGACGATTCGGCAGCTATCCGTGCCATGGGCCGAGCATTCGAGTGGGATAAAGGCGAATCGCCAATGGATTTGGAGAACGATTTATTCGCCTGGTATACGCTTGCAGAGAAGCCGACGAAGTGACGCGCGATTCGTCATGGGTGGTCGGTTGTTCATGGCGATCTCATGCGGCTGAGAGGACTCGAACCTCCACGTCCTTTCGAACACCAGATCCTAAGTCTGGCGCGTCTGCCAATTCCGCCACAGCCGCTTGAGATAAAGAAAATCCAAAATCCGCTCCGCCGCCCGCTCTTGGAATCCTAAGCCGAACCAAGATTTCGCGCGAGGTTCAAAAAGTTTTCGTAGGCACCGCGGACCTCTTGCATTGTATCCCCAGAAAACTTTTCCAGAAATACTCGCGCTATTTCGAAGGCCACTACGTTTTCGACGATGACGCTCGCGGCGGGAACCGCGCAGATGTCACTTCGTTCGTAGTCGGATCGTTCCGGCCGCATCGTCAGAAGGTTCACGCTGTCCATTCCGCGAAGAAGAGTGCTGATGGGTTTCATGGCCGCTCGGAGAATGATGGGTTCGCCGTTGGTCATTCCCCCTTCCAATCCTCCGGCGTTGTTGGATCGGCGACGAAAACCCAAGGTGACCTTGTCTCGTTCCGAATGATCGTATTCGATGGCATCATGAACGCAGCTGCCGGGATTCGCGGCCGCTTCGAATCCAAGTCCGATGTCAACTCCCTTGATCGCCTGAATGGAACCGACCGCTTGCATGAGGCGGCCATCCAGTTTGTCTTGCCAGCGCATGCAGCTTCCCAATCCTGGCGGTTGACCCTTCACTTGAACTTCTACGATTCCGCCGAGAGTGTCTTTATCCATCGTGGCTTGGCGAATGGCCGCGATCATGCGATCCGAAGCCGCCATGTCCGGGCAGTACACTTCGCTGGCGTCGCGAGCTTTACGTAAGACCCCCCATGTCGCATTGCGATCGAGCTTCGCCGAAATCTCGCCAATTCGCACCACGTAGGCAAGAATCTCGATACCAAAATCTCGCAACAGGCAGCTCGCGGCTGCACCGGCGGCGACTCGTGCGGCGGTCTCTCTTGCTGAAGCCCGTTCCAGCGTTTCACGACAGTCCGCTGTCAGCCACTTCAGGCTTCCAGCCAAATCCGCGTGACCGGGCCGAGGTCGATGAACCGGCGGCGCTTGATCGATTCTCACGTCCCGATTGGTGATTTGGAGAACAATTGGCGAACCGATGGTTCGACCTTGGCGCACGCCGGAAAGGACCGTCACCCGATCGTCCTCGATTCGCATTCGCCCTCCCCGGCCATATCCGCCTTGGCGACGACGCAATTCGGCGTTGATCAAGTCACCATCAAGAATAACACCCGCCGGCATTCCTTCGACCAAAGCCACGAGTGCCGGTCCGTGGGACTCACCAGCTGTTCGATAGTCGAGCATTTCCGAATCCCGGTTGACTTACGTACCGGTCCATAAGAGCGTTGGTCGATACAAGCGGCGCCGCGGTTTTCTTGTTAAAGGATATCCGAAAGCACTCGCCGATAGGCCGCCTCATGTTCATCGGCCTTACCCGTGGAATAAGTTTTTGCGTTCCATCGGTAACCCAAGCCGTCTTCTTGGGTTCGAGGAATTAAATGGAAATGAACATGAGGAACCACCTGGCCCGCGACCTCTCCATTGTTGCAAAGAACGTTGAACCCCCCTGCGCCCGTAACGTTCATAAGGGCGTTGCCCAACTTAGGCAGCACACCGGCAAGCCGGCCGTTCAAGTCCGCCGGTAGGTCAATCAAACGCAAGTAATGGGATTTTGGAATGATCAAGAGATGGCCATCGGCCACGGGATGAACATCCAGGAAGGCAAGGGTCGCGTCGTCTTCGAAGACAATCGCAGCGGGTATTTCTCGTGAAACGATCCGACAGAAAATACAACTAGGGTCCCTGATGACGTGAGCACCCATCGAAAACCCCCTCGCGGCAAATACGACACGGAGTCGTCTGAAGGCTCAAGGGCAAATCCCGCTTCCGCAGATCACGAGGCCGCTTCCGCGGCAGTGGGTCGATTCTTTGTGCCACCCGAGCCCTTGAGAACTTTCGCGGCGAAGGAATATCGTTTGTCCGTACGCCGTTTTCGAGCCGATTTTTGCGGTTTGGTCAGCGAGGTCGGCGCGGTCTCGTCCCCGACAAATTGGATGATCGCCAATCGAGCGGAATCCCCAATGCGGGTTTTTGCCAATTGAATGACTCGGGTATAACCACCCGGACGATCCATGTACTTGGGTGCAATCGTTTCAATCAATCGGTGCACTACGGATTCCGACGTAAAATTTAGGCGACCTCTGGGCTCGCCCGTTCGATGACGACGGCCGCTGGCCATTCGCAACGACTTGGCTCTGCCGGCATCGGACATCGCATTGTATTCACCCTTGGAATTCGCCGGGATGATGGCACGATCGTTCAACAAGGCCAGGATTCTGCGCCGCGCGCCCAACGAACCCTCGGGATCACGACCCTGCGCCAGTTTACGGCTCTTGACGGCAAGAGTAACCAATTGCTCCACGAACGGTCGCAGATTACGCGCCTTGGGCAACGTCGTGGTAATGCGACCATGCTCAATGAGGTTCTGCGCCATGTTGCGGCGCAGAGCTTTTCCGTGCGCCGATTTACGATTTAAGGCATTATTACGAATTCGATGACGCATAAATCATTCCCGATTTCATGATCCTTGCCTGGCGAATCCTTCTCGGTCGCCGGACATCTGTTCAATCCGGCATGGTAAAAACTTCCATCCGGGCGGGCGGGCTACCATCACCTGCCGAAACGGCGCCCTCATCGCCCTCTTGCAATATGTCGGAATTCCCATAGGTCCCGTGCGCGCTTCCCACCTTCATGGAATCCGCCGCAAGTGAGATTTCCGAAGACGGTTGAGTGGCGGCGAGATTCTGCATGCCCAGCTTAAGTCCAACTTCCGCCAACTTTCGCTGAACTTCATGGAGAGACGTCTTCCCAAAACTTCGGAAGCGAAGCAACTCTGCCTCGGTTCTAGAAACCAATTCACGAATCGTCCGAATTCTCGCCGCTTCCAGGCAGTTGTTTGCACGAACGGAAAGGGCCAAAGCCGAAATAGGCTGATCCAAGAGCTCATGGGTAAAAGCCGAATCCCCCGTGATCTGAACCGGAATCACCGGCGCCTTTGATCGCCCGGCACTTTCCGTTCCAAGCTCGTGATACAACACAAACGGATTCAAATGCTTTCGCAAGATCAGACCCGCTTCTACCAAGGCGTCTTCGGGCAACAGGGTTCCGTTCGTCCAAACTTCCAAGGTCAACCGATCATAATTGGTTCGTTGCCCGACGCGCATATCTTCCGTACTGTATCGAACGCGCCGAACCGGAGAGAAAATCGACTCCACGGCGATTACGCCAAGCTCCATGTCCGGGGTGCGGTTTTCACCGGCTGTTGCGTAACCCCTACCGGTCCGGGCCACCATTTCGGCGTGAAACACCACATCCGACGTGAGCGTAGCGATATGGTGATCCGCATTCACGATCTGCACGCTTGCATCCGCCTGCAAATCGCCGGCGCAAACTTCCCCCGCGCGGTCCTTGTGCAGAACGAGCTTTTTGGGTTCTTCGCTGTCCATGGTGAGTACGACGCCCTTGATATTCAAAATGATGTCCGTCACATCCTCGAGGACTCCGTTCACACTCATGAATTCGTGGGCAACGCCGTCCATTTTGACCGAAGTGATGGCCGCTCCTTCAAGGCTGGACAGCAATACGCGGCGGATGGAATTGCCGATCGTGGTTCCAAATCCTCGCTCAAAGGGTTCAATGATTAACCGGCCGTAATCGTCTGTACTCACCGCATCATCGCGGGAAACACGACTCGGTAACTCCAACCCACGCCATTTGATTCGCATTCAGGAATCTCCAACTGAACCGCTAGGTTTCAAATTCCGGTTCCACGCTCCATCGAACCTTGCACGCCCACCGATGGACCCTATCGGCTACACATTTCAACGATCAACTGTTCTTCCACGGGGATCTGTACGTCCTCTCGGGTTGGAAGCGCCACGATTTCAGCCTCCAGTCGTTGAGAATCCATTTGCAACCAGTTCTGCAAAGATCGTCCACCGTCTCCCAGCACCGCCCGGACAAAGTTCTGACTTCGCTCCGCCGGTTTCACCGTGATCTTGTCCCCTTGTTTCACGAGAAAAGCAGGACGATTGACGCGCCGACCATTGACGTGAATATGGCCATGGACCACGGCGGATCGAGCCGACTTATGCGAAGGAGAGAATCCCAGCTTCCAAACCACGTTGTCCAATCGACGCTCCAAGAACCCCAACAGCGCTTCTCCGGTATTACCCTTCGCACGCTCGGCCATACGGAAATAGATCATGAATTGTCGTTCAAGAACCCCGTAATACCGTTTGACTTTCTGCTTCTCGCGCAAACGGATACCGTAACCCCCCGTCTTGCGCCGTCGCCAGGCGTGCATGCCCGGCGGGGAATTTCGCCACTGTCGCTCCATGGCGCACTTGGCCGTCTCGCAACGAGTTCCCTTGAGCATCAGTTTGATACCCTCTCGACGACAAAGCCGACAAACCGGTCCAACGTAACGACCCATATGTTATGCTCGATGCCTCATGACCCTGTCTCCAATCCTTCAAGCCCATCCGCGGTACGCGAATGGCCCGCTTCATTTATACCCGTCGCCTCTTCGCCGGACGACACCCGTTATGCGGTAAGGGCGTGCAATCTTCAATCGACTGCACGCGCAATCCAGAAGCTTGAAGCGCGGTGATTGCGGAGTCCCTGCCCGTTCCCGGTCCCCGAACTCGAACTTCCACCTCTTGCATGCCAAACTTTCTGGCTGTCTGAGCGGCCTGTTCCACCGCTCGTTGGGCGGCAAACGGCGTACTCTTACGCGTTCCCTTAAACCCGACCGTTCCCGCCGACGCACGACATAGGACTTCGCCATTCATGTCGGTGATGGTGACCAGGGTGTTGTTAAACGACGCCTTGATGTGGGCTACGCCACGGGCAACGTTTCGTCGCACCTTCTTTTTTCCGCCTGTTCGTTTAGCCACGTGTCAGCTCCTTCACGCCCTTCTTTCCGGCGACGGTTTTACGAGGTCCCTTCCGGGTACGAGCGTTCGTCTTTGTACGTTGACCGCGGACGGGAAGGTGCGCTCTATGTCGCTGACCGCGATAGCAGCGAATATCACGCAAACGCGCGATGTTCGCTTGGATGATGCGGCGAAGCTGTCCCTCGACCTGATGATTGCGGTCAATAATGGCCGCAATCCGAGCGACTTCTTCTTCCGTAAGGTCTTTGGCCCTTACGCCGACTTCGATCTTGGCCTCCTTCAATACATCCAAGGCGTTCTTGGGACCAATCCCATAGATGTATCGAAGCGAGTACTCCACTCGTTTGTTCGGCGGAATATCCACACCTGAAATTCGAGGCACGAATCCGCCCTCCTATCCCTGTCGTTGTTTGTGTCTAGGGTTCGTGCAAATCACGCGCACGACCCTTTTCCGCTTGATCACTTTACAGTTCTCGCACATGCGACGAACACTCGAGCGAACTTTCATGGTATTGATCCTCTCATTCCCCTAAACGGCAACCTTACGGCTAACGACCGTCCGTCAAAACGTCGACCCCATTCGCAACAACCGCCACCGTGTGTTCAAAGTGCGCGGCATATTGACCATCCCGCGTAACCACAACCCAACCGTCATCACTTCCGTAGCGGACGGCCGAACCGCCAAGATTGACCATTGGCTCCACGGCCAAAACGAGACCCGGCACCAACTCAAAATCCGATTTAGCCTGCTTCGAGTCATGGTAATTCGGAACTTTGGGTTCCTCGTGCATGTCTCGCCCGATCCCGTGACCTACAAAATCCCGTACTACCGACATTCCCGCAGACTCAACGAACCGCTGCACCTGCCGAGCAACCTCACTCCAGCGTTTGCCTGGCTTCATCAAAGATATTGCCAGCGACAAGGAATCCTTCGTGACTTCAAGAAGTCGACCCGCATCCGTGCCTGGTTCACCCACCGGCAAAGTCGTTGCGGAATCCGCACAATATCCCTGAAGGCGAACGCCGCAATCGATGCTGACCACATCGCCCTTGCAGAGCCGCCGATCCCCCGGAATCCCGTGAACAAGCTGTTCATTCACACTGATGCACAACGCCGCGGGAAACGGAAACTTCGCTTGCGGGTGCTCGACTCCGCGAAACAACGCCTTGGCATCCGCGGCCGCAATAAGATTTTCGGCCTCTTGGTTTAATTCGCCCGTCGTCACACCAGGCGCGACCATTTCACCCATTCGCTGCAGGACGCGATGCACGACCCGGCCTGAAGCCCGCATCAACTCGATTTCTCGAGCACTCTTCAGGATTATCCCGCGCCCTCTCGCCACACCGGAAGCTCTTGGTTGCTCTTTCATGGCGTCCCGCGACTCTCGGTCGCCCAAGTTGGTCGGCCGCGCCACCTCGACACGCCGGCTACTTTCCACTCTTGCCATCCGCTGACAACATCACGTCCGCGAGCCTTTTATGGGTCCTTCGCTCCCTAGGAACCCCTCATAGTTTCGCATGATCAAGTTGGCCTCAATTCGCTGAACCAGATCCAAAGCCACACTTACAACAATCAGCAATCCGGTACCACCCAAAAAAGTGGAGACCGTAAAAGGAATCTTCAGCCACTCAGCCACCAATGTCGGAATCAATGCAATCAAGGCCAAAAACGCGGCGCCGACATAGGTGATACGACCCATGACGCGTTCTAGATAGTCCGCCGTGCGCTTCCCCGGTCGAAGACCTGGGATGAAACTTCCATAATCCCGTAAGTTGTTCGCCATTTCCTTAGGACGGAATTGAACCGTCGTCCAAAAATACGCGAAAAAGTAGACCGCCACGACGTAGGTTAGAATGTACAAATATTGACTATGTTGGAAAGATTCATGCAAGAAACCCCAAAACGCATTAGGCCAGGCTGCATAGGCAGACGAAAAGAGCAAGCCCGGAAATATGAGCATGGAGCTTGCAAAAATAATCGGCATCACCCCGCCATGGTTTACCCGCAACGGCAGGTAATTCCGCTGCCCTCCATACACCCGCCGACCCCGAGTCTGTTTCGCCTGTTGGATCGGAATGCGGCGCTGCCCCTGGGTAATCAATATCGCTCCGGCCACGACTGCGACAAACATCCCAACAAGGAAGACGATTTTCGGGAGGTCCATGGCGTCCGGATTGCTTGTTGTCGCCAAACTCAAATGGTCCCAGACATAAAACGCAGCCGTGGGCATATGAGCAACGATTCCGGCCATGATGATCAAGGAGATTCCGTTGCCGATTCCATACTCGTCAATCTGCTCGCCAATCCACATCAAGAACATGGTTCCCGTGGTCAGCATGGCCAGCGTCAACATAAAGTACCCGAAGGTGAGACCAAAGAAGTTTCCGGTAAAATCCGGATAAACAAACTGGCTGGTCGCCAAGTATCGCATCCAAATAACCGCTTGGACGACGCAGAGCACAACCGTCAAATATCGCGTGTACTCGTTGATTTTCTTCCGGCCGGTTTCGCCTTCCCGAGCGAGCTTTTCCAGGGTGGGAACGACGGTCACAAGCAATTGCAAAATAATGGACGCGGAGATGTAGGGCATAATCCCCAGCCCGAAAATCGTGGAATGCTGCAGATTTCCGCCTGTAAAAATCTGGAAGTAATGCGCCAAATCCCCCAGACCGCCTCCGCCTGGGTTAATGCTTCCGCGCATGAGGGCTTGGTCCACGCCGGGAACCGGAACGTAATATCCGATCCGGTAGGTCGCCAGCATGGCCAAGGTAAACACCACCTTGTTCCGGAGTTCCGGAATCTTGAAAATATTGATAAACGTTGAAAGCATACCGGGTTCGACTTTCCGATCAACGACCGTCGACTAGAGTACGATTTTGGCCTCGCCACCGGCCTTTTCAATCATTTCTTTCGCGGTTTGACTGAACTTCGCAGCTTCGACGATCAACTTCTTGGACAATACGCCATTTCCGAGAATCTTGATAGGGTCATCTGAGTTTCTGACCAAACCGACTTCGGCGAGTGACTGAGCGGTTACATGCCCGCCGGCTTTGAATCGCTCTTCGAGCGTTCCAATGTTCACGATGGAATACCGTTGCGTGAACTTTGCATTACTAAATCCGCGCATCGGAAATCGCCCATGCGTGGGAACCTGCCCACCCTCCGCGAATCCGCGCGTTTTCCAACCGGAACGAGAACCAGCGCCCTTGTGACCACGGCCGGATGTTTTACCCAGACCGCTTCCTTGTCCTCGGCCTAGACGGCGCCGTGCCGGACGCCGCCCGACCAGCGCGGTGATTTCTGCAATATGCATGGGAAATATCTATCCTACAAGCTTAACGCCGCGAAGGGATTCAACATCTTCACGACTCAAAAGTTTTTTTAATCCTTCAATGGTGGCCATAACGAGGTTTTTTGGACTCGTCGAGCCGTAACTTTTCGTCAAGACATCATGGACCCCGGCTAGTTCAAGGACCGCACGAACCGCGGAACCGGCGATGACGCCCGTACCCGGACTCGCCGGAATCATCGCAACTCGGCTCGCCCCAAAATGCCCCATGGTTCGATGAGGAAGGGTCCCTCCAACCAACTTCACTTGAAACAGATTGCGAGTGGCTACTTTTTTTGCCTTTTCAACCGCAGACGGAACCTCGATGGACTTGGCATATCCGACGCCCACGCGACCTCTTCGATCTCCCACCACGACAATACCGGAAAAACTAAATCGACGCCCGCCCTTCACAACCTCGGCGCAGCGGTAAATCTTCACAACGACTTCGTCGAGGGATGACTCCTCCCGTTGGAAAGCCATTCCTGATCCTGTATTTGCCATCGCTGTCATCATCGAAGTCGGCCTTTCATGGTCCTTGCTCCGTCGTTTCTAAAAATACCAAGCATCGCATCCCGTTCGGTGTCGGCGAAAACATCAAAACTTAAGTCCACCTTCTCGGGCAGCATCGGCGAGCGCTTTGAGCCGGCCGTGATAACGAAAACCGTTACGATCGAAACAAACGGCCACTATGTTTTTCTTCTTGGCTTTTTCGGCGAGCGTCAGGCCAACGACCTTTGCGGCGGCGATGTTTCCACCATAGGAAATCTGCCCCCGGAGATCCTTGCCCTTGGTGCTGGCCTCACAGAGTGTCACGCCTTGCTCATCGTCGATAATTTGCGCATAAATGTTCTTCAGGCTGCGAAATACCGTCAACCTGGGTCTTTCCCCGCAGCCGACCACGCGCTTTCGAATCCCCGATTTTCGGCGTTCGTGGCGTATGATTTTTAGTTCATTTGACTTCATTTACGAAATTCCAAAAAGTCGCTGAATCGCACCCGTTCACGCGGCGAGGACATCAACCACCGCTGGTGAGTGCTTTTCCTTGCTTGCGTCTGACATACTCTCCGTGGTATCGAATTCCCTTGCCCTTGTAAGGTTCCGTTTTTCGTAAAGCGTGAATTTCGGCTGCGAACTGACCGACGCGCTGCTTATCGCAACCCTTGATCAAAAACTGTGCGGGCTCGTTGTCGCCTCTCGCGGCGGGGGTTTCAACCACGACCTCCAAGCCATCCGGAATCGGGAGTTCAAATTGCGATCCCAACCCGCGTCTTCGCCCTGAAAAGCCGACGTTCAATTGCAACGTTCTCCCCTGCAATTTGCAGTTGTACCCCGTGCCGTATATCTGCAACCGCCGCTCAAATCCTTGCGATACTCCTTTGGCCATGTTGGCGATGAGTGCCCGCGTCAGACCGTGGCATGCGCGAGCGTGTTTGGAGTCATCGACCCGCAAGACCGAAATCAACCGAGAAGCCGCGTCGTAGGACACCGCTGAGACCGACGGGGCGTCCCATGTCGAGCTGCCCTTCGGTCCGCTCATGCTGACCCGCAGACCTTCGAGCTTCACGGTCACGCCCGATGGAATTTGAACTGGTTTTTTGCCGATCCGAGACATAGTTTCACGTATCCGAAACCGCTACGAACTCAAGAAGTCTCCGGAGCAACGCTCCGTGAAATCCCCCGAGCTAATACACCGTACACAACAACTCGCCGCCGAGTTTTTCCTCACGACATTGGCGATCACTCATCACGCCCCGACTGGTCGAGACGATGCAGACGCCCATCCCATCAAGAACACGAGGAAGGTCCGCGAATTTCTTGTACACTCGGCACCCGGGCGTCGATTCGCGTTGAAGTTTGTGAAGCACCGTTTCCCCTCGCACTCCGTATTTCAATTGGATTCGCAATCGCCCCTGAAGGCCATCTTCGATCTGATCAAAGGAATTGATATATCCCTCTCCTTGTAGCACCTTGGCGATCGCCGCTTTCAAACACGAGGCCGGAATCACCACCTCCTTTCGTCGGTTGGTGACGGCATTGCGTATTCGAGTCAACATGTCCGCGACTGGATCAGACCACATAGTTCATTCACTCAGTTCTGAAACTACCCTTTTCCCCTAAAGACGACGTTACCAGCTTGCTTTTCGCACACCGGGAATCAACCC
>JBBTCX010000179.1:0-20384 GCA_038043045.1 Planctomycetota bacterium
GGCCATGGACGTCCACACCGCCCCAAACCGCGGGTAACGCAAAGAACGGCGTGGCTCCAAGCGACCCATCGGTCTGTACGTACATCGACAGACACGAAATGTCGGGGTCGTTGCCGTCGCCCGTTACCAGAATCGCCACGGGTACCGGAGCCGGGGCGGGGGTCACCAGAAGATGGCGCGATCCCTGGGCAACCACGGATGGCGGATCGCAGGATGGAGGAAGACATTGATCGTCGGACTCTCGGCAGATCTGATTCGGGCAAGGGTCGCTGCCTGGCACGCACCCGCTGACGACGCTGCACACTTCCACGCCGTTGCAGAAGAGACTATCGCCGCAAACAGCGTGATTTGGAACATGGGCGCAGATGTTGGCGGACTCGTTGCAGGAGTCCGCCGTGCAGGCAATCCCGTCGTTGCAGTTGAGGGGTGCCCCCGGCTGGCACTGCCCGGTGGTCAAGTTACAGGTTTCCACCCCGTTGCAGAAAAGGCCGTCGTTGCATTGGCTGTTGTTTGAGCATTCGCATGATACAGCATCAGCACAAGAGGTCGCGTTGGTATTAAATACACCCGCCGGACCGCCCCATAGACCTTGCTCGCAGCAATACTCGTTGACCCCGCCTATCATGCAAATTGTTCCAGGATCGCAGCAAGTTCCCAGATCGGGAACCAAGGTAGCGAACACTTCGGCCACGATCGGGATCAGGTTACCGTTTCCCGGACCATCGTCACGGAAACGCGTTTCGTCGGTCGCGGCCGGAACACCGTCCGCCACGCCCAACGGGTCCGCGTGCACCTCCACGGAATCCGTCGCGCAATCTGATACGTCGTACACAAAGGTTCCCATGTAAGCCGGAACGTTGGCCGTCGACGGGCACGGTGCGGCCAACGGCAGCGGTGAACGCGCTACAAAACAGTTTGGTTGGTTAAACGGTGCCAAACCGGGGATGCACAACGCGGGAACGCCACCGACGCTGTTGTCCGGGTTCAAAATGCCGCCGACAAGGTTTACCGTCAGCGTTGTCGACCCACTGGTGATCGTGCAGGGCACCCCGAATTGACCACCCTTGAAGAGCTGATTGGTGTTCGGGGTTACGAACACTTCGATCGCAATCTGCTCATTCCCCGTGATATTGGTGTCGGCCGGAGGAGCCACCGACGCGGTAATCGTCAGCGACCCCGTGGCTTTCCCTATGAAAACAGAGAGAACGCATAGCAAGCCAATCTGAAGTGATGAGTTTCGATGAAGTTTCACTGGTCTCCCCTCCTATATGGCCGGCCAACACATAAGGAACTCAAACGTTGTGTCTAGGTTCCTCGGGAATATGTCAACGCAACGGGCGCAATCGTAACCGGAGAATTGTTTTTTTGCAACCGGGGGTCGTCGTTAATCCTGGCGCGGAAGAGTGTGGAAAACCCTAGGCTTTGATAATTTTTTCCAGGCTGGGGGTAACGGGGCCGATGTCGGCGGCATGCGGAGTTTGACCTACTTCTTTTCTAGTTTGGACTGCCAGTTTTGGACGAGGGTGATTGGAGAAGATTCGTGGCCGTCGGTGGAGTTGATGATAAACTTTTTTCCGCCGGGGAAGACATCGTAGGAGTAGACTTTGCCTTTCGCTTGGGTTTGGAAGAGGGGGCGGATGGATTGGACGTGGAACGCGCCTTTCTCGGAATCGACTTCGGCGGCCATCAGGTAGTTGTTGGGGGCGAGGAAAAAGAGCTCTTTTCCGTCGGAGCGCCAACGAGGATAGCGTCCGCCGTCTCGGGAGATGGTCGAAAGTCCTTTGGGTTGATCCGCGTCGTCGACGAAAGGCGAAGGGGCGACGTAGACCTCGTCTCTTCCCGACTCGTCGGAAGTGTAGGCAATCCATCGACCATTGGGAGCAAACTGTCCGTCGCGTTCTTGAGAAGGAGATTGTAAATAGGGTGTCGGTGGTGTTGAGCCGCTCAAGGGCAGGGTGTAGAGGTCTCGTTTTCCTTCCAGCCCGCCGACTTGTTCGAAGATTAGATACTGGTTGTCGGCGGTGATGTCCGTGACCCAGAAGTTTTTGGTGAATTCCTTGAGTATTTTGCCCTTGCCGACGCCGTCCGTGGACGTACGAATCATTATTGGCGGTAGGTCGGATCTATCGAGGGAGGCATACACGATGTCTCCTTCCTTGGTCCAGCTGGGGCAGACGTCGCTGGCATCGGAATCGGTCATGAGTAGTTTCTTGACTTTGCGATCCACATCATGTACCCAGATGTCGCTGGGGTCTCCGCAGTTCACGGCGACGCTTTTTGCATTCGGCGACAATCTCACCCCATTAAAGAGATCTTTGTCGCTAATCGTCGTCTGTTCCCGGCTTTCACGGTCGACGATGACCAGCGTGGAGTAGCCCTCCCCCTGTTGCAAGAGAAGAATTCCATCGGCGGAGGCATCGAACACGGCGCGGAACGTCGTGGGGTCATAGAGGATTTCCTCTTCAAGGATCGTGGGATTTCCTTCGAGTCGACCGTGGTCCGGGTCGAAGCGCTGAGCCTTGAGCGTCTTGTCCTGGAGGAATAGCAGGTACGGCGAAGCGAAGACCACATTGGCATTGGAGCGTAGGAGCAAGCGGTTCTCCTTTCCGTCGAGGGAGGCCCAGTAGATGGCGTTGTGCTCGGATTTCGAGATATTTCGGTTGGCGGCCAAGTAAAGAAAGTGCATTCCGTCGGGAAGAAGAACCGGCCAACGGTGGGTGGTGTGGATGGTTTTATCCAAAACGGTAACGGGTTCCAGCACGTTGGGGGTGGATGCATCGATACGGTGAATCCCCAGGTTGTAGGCGGGGGCGAATAGAATGAAGTCGTTGGGTCCCCAGGCTCCACCGCGGGGATCATTGACGCCACAGAGGTGCGTGGGAGGACCGCCGACTAAATCAACTCGTTTCAGCTTGTCTCCCGAAAAGAACCCAATGGACTGACTGTCCGGAGACCAAAAAGGGAAGCAGGCACTTTCTGTTCCGCGCAGGACGTGCGTGAAATCTCCATCCAATCGTCGAACACACAAAACGTTGTGTCCGAGATCGCTGGTGGATACGAAGGCGACGGAGCGTCCGTCGGGAGAGAGTACCGGGGGACCGGCGAAGTCGCCGGTGGAAAAGAACGTGGTGCCGGGTGGGGCGACGATGCAGGAACACACGACCCGCGACGAGTGTTCGGTATTCAGAGAACGTACGACCCACAGCGAGGGTGGTGTCAAAACGACGAGCGCCAGGATTGCGCCGAAGAGTGCATAGCGCCATTTTCGTGCGGGAGGCGTGGTCGTCCCTTGTTGTGTAGAAGTGGGGCCATCGTCGACGGAATCCAAATCTAAGACGGCGTCGCCGATGTCGCGAAGGCGCTTGGCGCGATCCTTCTCAAGGCATCTTCGTAAAAGGCGCCGAAGAGAAGGTGGGGTTTCTTCGGGAAGAGCGGTTTCATCCGGGCTGCGTTCAAGAATGCGGGCGATGAGGTCGGATGTGGTTTCACCATTGAACGGTCTGGATCCAGTTAGGCATTCGTACAGCAAGCATCCGAAAGACCAGATGTCGGTTTGCTTATCGAGAGATTGGCTTCGAGCTTGCTCCGGGCTCATGTAGGCCGCAGTTCCGATGATGATTCCGCGTGGGGTGTAGACGGCGGTGAGTTCGGTTTCGGGGTCATGCGAGGACGAGGTCGATTCCGGGGCGAAGGCCTTGGCGAGGCCGAAGTCGAGCACTTTCACGGTTCCTTGGGGAGTGATCTTGACGTTGGCAGGTTTTAAATCGCGGTGGATCACGCCGCGGGCGTGTGCGGCTTCGAGTCCTTCGGCGATTTGTTTGCAGACGGAGATGACTTCGGTGATGGGCAACGGTCCGCCGTTGAGTCGTTCGGCGAGGGTTTCGCCTTCGACGAGTTCGAGGAGAAGGAATTGGATATCCTCGGATTGTTCAAAGCCGTAGACGGCGGCGATATGAGGATGGTTGAGCGAGGCGAGGAGGGTGGCTTCGCGCCGAAATCGGGCGACTCGCTCTGGGTTGTGGGCGAAAGCGGCGGGAAGGATTTTGAGCGCGACGTCACGATCGAGTCGGGTATCGCGAGCGCGATAGACTTCTCCCATGCCGCCGGCGCCAAGCAGACCCAACACTTCGTAATGTCCAAATTGTTGGGGAGGGGAATTCAACTGCGCGTTGGCGGAGGCGAACTCGGCGAGCAGTTCGTTGTTGGTTCGAATGTTTTCAATCGCGTCCTTGCAGGATTCGCAGGAGGAGACATGGGAGAGCACGTCATCGGCCAACACGGCGCCGGAAGCGAAGGACTCCAGCGTATCGATCGTAGGGCAGCGGAAACTTGAAAAATCTGGGGCGGTCATAGGTCCTCGTCGTAGACTTGCTCCAGATCGGTCACGATGTCGCGGAGTTTTTCGGCGACGCGATTCTTGGCGACATAGACACTGTTGACCGACATGTCCAACTCTTGAGCGACCTGTTCGGCGGGTTGTCCGCGAAGGACGTAGGCGTCGAAGGCGAGAAGGGTTTTTTCCGCCAGATGGCTGTGTTCCAAAAGCTCTTTCCTGGCTTGTCGGAGAATCGCGGCCCTTCTTGCGGAGTGCCAAAGGGCGTCCAGCTCTCGGTCCTCGGGTAGGTTGACGATTGCGGATTCTCCTCGCGCTTCCCGTCGGCGCCCCTTGGCGCGTTTCAGGTCGGCGACGCGATATTTCAAAATTCCAAGTATCCACGAACGCAATCGCCCTCGGCTGCGTTCATATCTTCCGGCGCGATATTCACTAAGAAATTTTAAGAGCGTTTCCTGAGTTGCGTCGGCGGCGTCTTGGTGATCGAGGCCGAGTTTCCTAGCCACCACGAGAAGGATGGGTCGAAAGCGGGTGTCGAAGGCGCGCCACGTACGCTCGTCCGCGGGGTCGTGAAGTCCGATGAGGAGCGACGTGCTCGTCTTAGTAAGCTGCGCCATCAAATCAAACCTTCTTCATCGTACCCTAACAATTCTACCGGATGGAATGCGCTGAACAAGGGCGGAACGAAAAATGCGGGGTTTGCGACGCTTTTCCAAGGAAGTTGTACGGCTTGATACGAAGTGTCGCGGCCGTTTTCGCGGCGACGAAGAAACCTGGGTGTAAGGAATCTTTTTTTGCGACGGAGAGTAGATGGCCGGGGATCGTTAAATGTAAATATCAAGCGGGTCCCTCCAACCTCAGCCGTTGAGGTGAGCCGACCGGTTGAAAACGCTTTTCGGCTTCTCTAGAAAGGAGAACTACAATGTCAACCAAACGAGTGCAATTGGATGTCGCTGTATTTCGGGTGGCGATTCCGTTGATTGGGTTGGTTATCGGGTCGTCGGCTTTGGGGGGCAACCCCGTCTCGTTCGCCCAGAAGCCGATTGAAGTGCGAGTGGAAGTGGACAACTTTGCTGCGGTTTATACAGGAGATGGGGCGGGTTCTCTAGCGAGTCTCTCCTCTCTCGGCCCGATGACCTCGGGACCCGGAGGCGGGATCGCTATTTACCCGGGGGTGGTGACGATGATGTCGCCGTATATTTACATTGCGGCATGGAGCGACGATGGAGCGCAACAGGGTCTACTCGCCGAAGTTCGCACATTGAAGTCCATAGCCACCTCCGTCTTGAGCGGTAGTGCAAACAGTTGGGAGGTTTTTGCTACCGGAATGAATCTTGGTACCGGTTCTCCGGCACCGAATTTGGCGCAACTCTCGGCGCAAATTGCAATTGCCAATGCCGGCGGCGGCTGTAGCGGTGGCTGGGCGCCCATCACGGTCGGCGGTCGCGCGGGGTTCCCGGTGTGCAACGCTCCTCCTTGGGTCGTACCCGGGGGTTCGATCAACGCGGGCGCACGATGGATGTGGTACAACGACATTAACGACTGTGCAGCTAATGGTCCCCACAATGAAATCGCTGGGTGTAGTATCAATCCCCCGGACGTACCCTTCTTTAGCGGTCACAACCATGCCGAATACTTGATCTTTCGCACGAAGCTGCCCTGCGTGAATCGCTGGGGCGACATGATCGCGTGGTGGCCTTTCAACGAAACCGCTGGTCCCATTGCCGAGGACCTCGCGGGGAATCATAAGGGCTACCACCAGGCTTCGGCGAATGATCCCCTCCCGACGTGCCCGGGTTGCTTTGACGGAGCGGCGCTTTCCTTTGACGGCGACGATTTCGTGCTCGTGCCCCACAAGGCCGATTTGAATTTCTTGGCGAACGTGAGAACGATCGAAGCCACCATTGCCACCGTCTCGACTGGATTGTTTCAAACTATTCTTAGCAAAGGAACCCTGTTCAGTTCCGCCGGATACGAATTCGGAATTGACGGAGGAGGCCTGCCGACCCTGTTTGTCATTGACGATGTCCTTCAACTCGGTTCTGTGGGGCAAAGCGCCATTCCAACCGGCGACGGCTGGTGTTCCTGTATAGCGGTGACGTTCGAACCGGTTGATCCAAGTACCGTGAATACGTGCTTCTATGTCGACGGCGTCCTGGGGGGATGTAATCTGATGGCGGGAACCGCGCTGGGCGTGTCGAATACAGACCCGATGCGAATTGGTATCGGCGACTTCGGCGCCTTCACCGGTGAGATCGATCAAGTCACCCTCTATAACCGCGTGCTGACGGCGGAAGAGCTGGCGAACAACTGCGTTCGCAAGAAATGCCCGTGCAGGCCTTGTCGCATGTTCTCGCCGGTGTATGCCGACGTTTCCCCGTGCGGCGAAGGTGACGGCGTGATCGACGTGGATGATCTGCTCATCCTTCTGGATGGATTCGCTGGAAACGACTCCTGTCCGGAGGAATAGCGGCGTAGAAAGATACGGTCCTCTCTCCACTCCACGGCTACGGCCAGGAACCGCGCTTCTTCCAGGAGGCGCGGTTTTCTTTTGCTTGTGGCTGTGACGATTCCGGTTATCGATGCACCGGGGTTCCGGTGATGTTGGGGTCGGGGACGCGGGTTCGCTGGGATTCGGTGATGGCGGGCGGTCTACCGCCGTTTGGCAAGAGGACGATCTTGCATGCGTCTCCCTTGTTCAATAGAGCCATCGCGTCGTTGATTTCGTCAAATCCGATCGTCTTGGTCATCAGCGGACTCAGGTCCACCACGCCGCTTTCCAACAACCACCGCGTTTTGTACCAGGTATCGAAAATCCTACGACCGTTGAGGGCAAGGACGGTGAGGTTTTTGAAAATCATGTTCTCGGCTACATCGATCTCAACCGGTTTCGAGGGGATTCCGAACAGGATCACCGTACCGCCGTTTCGCACGACACGAAAGGCCGTGGTAATCGCGGCTGGCGCGCCGCTCATTTCCAACACGATGTCAACGCCGTATCCTCCATTCGCGGTGACAATGCGTGACACTATATCGCCTTCGTCTTGAGGGTTGAACACTTCCGTCGCGCCCATGGCCTTGGCGAGTTTGATGCGAAAGGGATGAAGGTCCGACGCAAAGACGGCTTTCGCGCCCACCGCTTTGGCGATTCCGATCGTGAACAGTCCGATCGGTCCGCATCCCAACACGCACACCGATTCGCCGGACATGTCCTGATTCATCGTGGCGAAGACGGCGTTTCCAAAGGGTTCCTGCATGGTGGCCACGGTGGGCGGCAGCTTGTCGCGCCGGTTTTGCCAGATGACTTTCTCCGGAACGACGACGTAGTTTGCGAATGCCCCGTCTCGATCCACGCCGAGAATCGAAGTATGCGGGCACATGTGGGCTTGGCCGGTTCGACATTGGTAACACATCCCGCAGGTCACGTGCGACTCGGCGGAAACGTAATCTCCCACGTGGGCATGGGCCACGTTTTCGCCGACGGACACGATCGTCCCGCAGAATTCGTGGCCCAAGGTCAGCGGCGGTTTGATGCGCCGTTGCGACCACCGATCCCAGTTCCAAATGTGCAGGTCCGTTCCGCAAATGCTGGCGGCTTCGACATAGACAAGCACGTCGTCCGGTCCCGGATTCGGTCGAGGAAGTTCCACGACATCCAGACCGGTATCGGGTATTAGTTTGCGAACCGCACGCATTGGCTCGGTCATTCGATTCCTGTCCTTCCGGGTTTTCCGGTCGAGGTCTTTGAAATCCGACGATTACGGCGATCTTGGATTCGGGGCCAACGGTTCAACCACTTCCGTGTAATCCTTCCACGCGGCTGGTTTTTCAAAATCTCTGGCGGAGACTCCGACGTTGATGGATTTCGCGGTCAGATCGGGAAAGTCGGCGGTGTCGATTTGAAACCCCTCCGCTTTGGTGACCACGATTCGGGTTGGCAGGTGCAACTCCCGATGCACGAAAAACTCCAGCTTGTCGTAGACGCGATCCATCTTGCTTCCGGGTTTCGGGATGCAGATCAAATGATCGGTATCCGCCGGATCACCGGAGGACCCGACCGCCAAAGTGACATTGAAATTGCGAAGGATGGTCTCCTTCTTCTGCCCGAATGGTAAAGGGAACGGTGCTTTTTCCAGGTCGAATAGGTCTACTTTTTCACCGGCGGGAACCATTTCCTGCTTGGTGACTTGTTTGATTCGTTCCAGCCCCTGATGTAGCCACTGACCGTCGAAAAGATACCATTCTTGTTTTCCCAAAATTCCGTCGGATTCGATTTTGTCAAAGTGGATTTTGAATTGGGGATTGGGCGTCGTAATTTGAAAAAGGATCTGCCCTTGTTTGAATCGCTTGGCCAGGTTGATCTGATCGTCTTCGACAAGTCGCACGTGACAGCGGATGTCCCTCACATCGGCGCCCCGACGTTCTAATTTCTCGAGAATCTCGTCAATCTTGGCCGGAGAATCGGGTTGGGCGAATGAGGTTTGCCCAAAGACCCCTAAGGTCGACAAGAACCAGGCCGACAAGATTCGCCGCATACCTCGGTTGCCCCCCCTACCGGGTCGAATCCGACTCCTTTTTCGAAATACCATTCGGCCTCCGCATTTCTTTTCTAAACCCGCGAAACCATGCTAGACCTGTTGGTGAATTCGAACAAGGCGGGACGGGTTCGTTGAGAGTCTTGGCGCAGCCCCATTTTCAAGATTCCGCCGATTGGTACCATAGGGCGATCCCGGCAACGTGGAGGAGCTGGAAAACGGCAAGCGAATATGAATACTTGGGAAAGGGTTGTTATCACAGGGGTTGGTTTGGCGTCGCCGAACGGGAACACGCTGGGGGAATTTCGGCGGAGCTTATTGAACGGAGTTTCCGGGGTCACGTTGATCGAAACGCGATTCATGGGTAAGGTGCTGGCCGGAGTCTGTCATTTCGATGAGTTTCAATATGGAAGCCGAAAAGAACGCCGCCGAGGCACGCGAGCCGGTTCCATTTCTATTTATTGCGCACACGAGGCACTACAAGGCGCCGGACTGAATATCAGTAAGGTTGAAAAAAGCAGGACCGGCACTTTTGTTGGTATTACTGAACATGGTACAGTGGAGACGGAAAACGAGATTGACGTCATTCGCCAATACAACTATGACACAAAGTTCTGGTCGCATCACCACAACCCACGTACGGTGGCGAACAATCCTGCGGGTGAAGTGACCCTGAACTTGGGTCTGACCGGGCCGCATTATACGATTGGGGCGGCGTGCGCGGCCGGGAATGCGGGTTTGATCAGCGGCGTGCAGATGCTGCGGCTTGGCGAAGTGGACGTTGCGCTGGCTGGCGGTGTATCGGAATCGATTCATTCGTTCGGCATTTTCGCCAGTTTCGCGGCTGAAAACGCCCTAGCTTCGCATGAAGACCCCACGAAAGCGTGCCGGCCGTTTGATAGAAACCGAAACGGGATCGTTGTTTCCGAAGGCGGCTGTCTATTTGTGCTGGAGCGGCTTAAAGACGCTAAGAAACGTGGAGCGCCGATTGTGGGTGAGGTTTGCGGATATGCGATGAACTCGGATGCGGGCGACCCGGTGTTGCCTGATCCCGTTCGTCTGGCGGAATGTATGAAGTTGGCGATGGAGCGGGCTGGAGTAGCCCCTGGTGAAGTCGATATTGTAAGTAGCCATGCCACGGCGACCCAGTTGGGCGATGAGCAAGAGGCGGCGGCGTTACGAAACGTGTTCAAGGATTGTAAAAACGTATACATTAACAACACGAAGAGCTTCATCGGTCACGCCATGGGAGCGGCGGGTGCGTTAGAATTGGCGGGGAACCTTGGGTCTTTTTCGGATGGCGTTGTTCATCCGACGATCAACCTGGACGATTTGGATCCGAAATGTGAAATAGGAAACTTGGTGGCGAATAAATCGAAGCGTTTGGAGCGAGTGAACACCATCCTGAATAACTCCTTCGGGATGCTGGGAATCAACTCGGCGGTGGTGGTGAAACAGTTCGTTGACTGAACCGCAACGGGGTTGATGCAAAGAATGAATCGTAGGAAATCGGAGTTTTGAAGACCTCATGTTAGATCAGCAAGTAAAGAATATCGTTTTGGGGATCATCGCCATTGTGGCGCCGGATGCCGATTTGTCGAACGTCAAGGGCGACGTGCGACTGCGTGATCAGCTTGACATGGACTCGATGGATTTTCTGGACATCGTGATGGAGTTGCGGAAGAGATACAAGATTGAGGTACCGAAGGAGGACTATCCCTTTTTGGCCACGTTGGACAGTTGTGTGTCTTATCTCGCTCCGCGGTTGAGGGGTCTCTTGGTTGCTACTTAGGATTCGCAGCGGCGGAGCCCGCCGTATGAGGTGCGCTCAGGGGCCACTTTTCAAGAGCAGTGGCGCACGGTGGCACTCACCCCCACTCCGTCCTCCCCCTCTAAGAGGGAGGGGAAAGAAGGCGGGTAGAACCCGCCCTACTGCTGACTCCGTTCGGAATCGCCGATTGATGGCGGTCTCATGCAGCTTCCATGCATTATGACGTGGTCATCATCGGCGCGGGGATGTCGGGATTGGCCGCGGGAATTCGCCTGGCCTACTTCGGAAAAAGCGTTTGCATCCTTGAGCGCCACTACGCCTACGGCGGGTTGAACTCGTACTACAACTTAGCCGGTCGCGAGTTCGACGTGGGACTCCATGCGCTCACGAATTACACACCGCCTGGTTCGCATTCCGGACCGCTGGTTAAAATGTTGCGTCAACTTCGCCTCACGCGCGACGAGTTGCAACTGTGCGAGCAGCGATTCTCTGAAGTGCGGTTTCCTGGAAAAACGCTGCGTTTTTCCAACGATCCGGCCATGCTTTTCGCGGAAGTTGAACGTGAGTTCCCTCGATCCGCGGATGATTTCCGCAACTTCGTGCGCTTCATCCGAGAGTTCGACGACACGCCTCTGAACCATGCCTACCAGTCCTCCCGTCGCGTCCTAGAAGCGCAGATCCATGACCCCATCTTGAGAGAAATGTTGCTTTGCCCGGTGATGATCTACGGCTGTGCCGAGGAGCACGACATGGACTTCCAATCCTTCGTGATCATCTTTAAAGGCATCTTTCTGGAGGGGTTTTCGCGTCCGCTCGCCGGGATTCGCCCGATCATCAAGACCTTGGTCAGGAAGTTCCGCTCCAACGGCGGCAAGATCAGAATGCAATGCGGCGTCGAATCTCTCCAGATCGATTCGGAGCGAGTGAGCCAAATCCATCTCACCACCGGTGACGTGATGACCGCCGACACCGTGATCTCCTGTGCCGGCTACCCGGAAACGATGCGACTGTGCCACAAGAACAATAGGAATCCATCACCAAGCAGCGAGGTCGGTCAAGTCTCCTATGTCGAGACGCACGTCGTTCTCGACGTTTTGCCCACGGAGCTGGGTCACAAATCGTCCATCGTTTTCTTCAATGATTCCGATACCTTCACCTATGCCAAACCCAACCAACCCGTCGATCTTCGTAGCGGGGTGATTTGTTGCCCCAACAACTACGAAGGCCACGAATCCCTACCCGAAGGAGTCCTTCGCCTCACCTGGCTGGCCAATTCCGATCGGTGGCAAGAACTCGATGATTCCACCTACGCCGAAACAAAAAAGAATTACCTTCCAAGCGTCTTCGATCGTCTAGAACAATCCGCCCCCGGCCTCCGCGACCACGTGGTCTTCACGGATATGTTCACTCCGCGTACCATCCAACGATACACGGGGCGCCTAAACGGAGCGGTCTACGGTTCCCCGCGAAAACAATGGGACGGACGAACGCCTTATGACAACCTCTTTATCTGCGGAACGGATCAAGGGTATGTCGGAATTGTCGGCGCGCTCATCAGCGGCATCACCATGGCCAACATACACGTCCTGTCCCAATAGATGCGGCGGCACATTATGACGCGCGATCTGCTCCAGGGCACCAAGAATGAATACGACGTGATCGTCGTCGGCTCTGGATTGGCGGGGATGACCGCGGCCAACTGCCTCGGGAAATCAGGCCAATCCGTCCTTTTGCTTGAGCAGCACTACAACTTCGGGGGGATGGCCACTTGGTTCCGCCGCAAGGGGGGTTATCTGTTCGACATCTCCCTGCATGGTTTTCCGATCGGAATGATCAAAAGCTGTCGCAAATACTGGACACGGGAAATCGCCGACTCGATTGTGCAGTTGAAGGGCATCCGGTTTGACAATCCTCAGTTCCAACTCGAAACCACGTTTGATCGGCAGGATTTCACGCACCTCTTAATCGATCGCTTTGGCATCCCGCACGAAGTCGTCGACCGTTTCTTCGATACCGTACGCAAGATGGACTTTTACGACGACCAGTCCCAGACCACGCGCGAACTCTTCGAAGAATTTTTCCCAGGGCGCTCCGATGTCGTCCGCCTTTTGATGGAGCCGATCACGTACGCCAACGGCTCGACCCTTGATGATCCGGCCATCACGTACGGCATCGTCTTTTCCAACTTTATGAGCAAGGGCGTCTACATCTTCCAAGGCGGGACGGACAAGTTGATTCGATTGATGCGTGCGGACCTCAAAGCCAATGGCGTCGATCTTCGACAGCGCGTCCTAGTAGAAAGAGTTCTGGTCGAACATGGCCGCGTTGCGGGTGTGGTTGCCAATGGAAAAACGATTCGCGCCAAATCGGTTCTGTCGAACGCCAATCTGAAAACCACGATCGGCAAGCTCGTCGGATATGACCAATTCTCCAAGGACTTCGTAGAAGAAGTTCGGGCGGTCCGACTCAACAACAGCAGTTGCCAAGTGTACATCGGGCTCAAGGAGGGTGAGAGTCTCGATCCGATCGGCGACTTGATTTTTTCCTCGGTAGCGCCAACCTTTGACACTGAAGCCCTGTGCGCCAAGGAGATCACCAGCCGGACCTTTTCCGTCTACTATCCCGACACTCGACCCGGTTCGACACGCTACGCCATCGTTTCCTCCACCAATGCCAACTACGCCGACTGGGCCTTCCTGGATGACGAACTATATCAGCGTGACAAGAAACACTTGATCGATACGACCGTGGACGCCTTGGAAAAATACGTCCCGGACATTCGCGGTAAGATCGGCCACATTGAAGCCTCGACCCCCAGGACGTTTGAACACTTCACCATGCAAGCCGCCGGGGCCACCTTTGGGACAAAATTTGAAGGCCTCAAAGTCAGCATGGACTTGCCCAAACAACTTCCGGGCCTGTTCCACGCCGGATCGGTTGGAATCATCATGTCCGGCTGGCTGGGGGCGATCAATTACGGCGTCATCGTGGCCAACGAAGTGGAGAGCCATCTCCACGACACCGAGAAAACGACGGGGCGGGGAATGATTTTCGAGCCTGAGGGTCCTAGTTCTCCTTTGGAAGCGCCCAAGGGGTATGGACATTGGGGCGTTCATCGTTGATAATGCGACATTCCACTCATTCTTCTGAGGAAGGCAGGGATTGTGAGATGACGCGAATTCAACCGGATGCATTGGTCAAACTGGTCGCCAGCGGAAATACGTCGACGGTTGAGGAGTGCTGGATGGAGCTCCTCGAGTCTTCTGATTTACCCCTGGGAGAACTTCTTTCGTTTCATGTGGTTTTGGGCGAGCTGAGTCGGTGCGGAAAATCCGGGAATGCCGCAGAATTGGCCTGGACAGCCGTGGAATCAGTGGTTTCCAAATCCGACGCGGCGAGTGCGCTGCGCGTGGCGGGACCGTTTCTTCTGGCGGTTGGGGAGGCGGCGGATCTTCGCAAACAGGTGGCTGATCTTTACCGCCAGGTTCACGGGGAACAAGAGGGGTTTGACGCGCTGCTTTCTGAGGCGGGATTGGTTTCCGGTCGACCGGTTCGTCGGGCGTTGCGGACGTTGGACGTGGCCTTAACGGTTCGGGATGGAGATTACCTTGCCTGCCGAGATGACGAAGGGGCGGCGAGAGTGGACTCCGTAGATCGGTCCGGTTGGCAGTTTGACATCACGAACGCGCAGGGTCCGGAGACGCTGGGCGTCGTTCATCTCGCGGATCGGTATTATCCGATCGCGGCGACCGCGTTTCGGGCGCTTCGACAGTTTTCCCCGGACAAACTTCTCACTCGTCTGGAGGAAGAACCCGCGGCGGTACTTCTGGATCTTTGTATGGACCACGGGGGGCGGATTGATGGGGGCCGGCTGGAATCCATGATGGTGCCTTCTTTGTTTTCCGAGTCGGAGTGGAAGAAATGGTACTCGCGGGCGCGGGTCGCGTTGAAGCGCCTGCCGCGGGTGCAAGTGGAAGGGCGACCGCCTTATACGATCACGTATCGAGAGATTTCCGATTCGCTGGAGGATGCCCTCTTGGCCGACTTTGCGAAGCGCGAAGAGCCGATCCAGGTCCACGAATTGGTGGAGAAGTACTTACGCGAGTGCAAATCTCGAAAACAGGATCCGTCCAAGGATGCATTGAAGCGAATCCACGACACCTTATGCAAACGAGCGCAAACCTCCGGTCGGGCGGCTTCCAGCGGAAGCGGATTGAATTGGTTGGTTGCGGCGCGCATCGAAGAATCCTTGGAGAAAGGCGCGGGGTACGCCGGGCTGGTTCAGTGGTGCAAGGAAAAAGGCGAGCTTGGACCGTTGCTGGCCGAGCTGGAACATGAACCGCTGATGAAGATCATTCATGCCGCGTTGGTGGAGGCCAAACCAGACACTTGGGAAGCAGAGTTTTTGGATCCGTTGCCCACGTTTTCGTCGTCGATGTGCGATTTCGCTTCCTCGCGGTTGGTCGAAGCTGGGCGAACGCGAGCGGATTTTGAGCCGTTGATTCAGCGGATTCTTTCGTCGCCGTTACCGCACTTTGATGCCTTGTTGTGGCTTTGGAATGGACCATCAGGCGGGGCGACCATCGGAGATGTTCCGTTGACTGCGGCGCTGACGCGAATCTTTCGCACGCTGGAGGATTGCAAGCGCGGCGACCCGATCGGCAAGGAACGAGCCAAGACGATCGTGCAACACAGCAAAAATGTCATGTCGTTGCGTCGATATGAGCGATTCATTCAGTGTTTAGAGGGCATGGATTCGAGCATGGCGGTTGCCTTGCGGGGCCAACTGCGACGGTTGGAAAGCCTAGGGCGAAGCGTTCGTGAAGACTTGCTTACCTTGATTCGCCAACAGTTTCCGACGTTGGACGCGCCGCCGCCGACGGTGCAACCGTGGGCGAGACAAGACGTGCTGTTTGTAACGTCCGAGGGTTTGATGAAGAAGCAAGCCGAGCTGGATCAACACGTCAACGTGAAGATGAAGGAAAACGCCCGGGCGATCGGGGCGGCCGCGGAACATGGCGACCTCAGCGAGAACTCTGAATACAAATTCGCGCTGGAGGAGCGTGATCTTTTGCGTGCCCGGTTGGCACAGATGAATTCGGAGCTCACGATGGCAAAGGTGATTTCCAAGGAGGACGTTCCGACCGATCATATTGGAATTGGAACACGCGTGATGCTCCGGCGAGTGTCCGACGGCGAGGCGTACGAGATGACGCTGGTGGGGCCGTGGGAGGCGGATGGCGCCAAGGGACGTTACAACTATCACGCACCATTCGCCCAAGAAGTATTGGGCAAGAGGCCGGGGGAGATGGTGGAGTTTAATCACAGCGGGGCCGTGGGGACCTACGAAATTGTGGAGTTGCATAACGCCTTGGACGAGGATGCGTCTCCTTCCCATGAAGTCGTGGCGTCATGATGTGGCACGGCGGCAATGATATCCAAGTCCTAACCGGTGTGGACGAATGAAAGTCGCATTCATTGGTCCCCCGAAATCCGGCAAATCAACCCTGTTTTCTGCAGCCACAGGTCACGCGGTCGATCCTTTTGCGGCCCACGAACCGATTCACGCTGTGGTTCGCGTGCCGGACCCTCGTTTGACCTATCTCACCGAACTTTGCCAACCCAAGAAAGTCACGGAAGCGACGTTGGAGTTTGTGGACATTCCCGGTTTCGCATTTGACGACCCCAAGGGTCGCGATACGTGGCGAAAACTGTTGCCCACGGTTCGACAGGCGGAGCTCCTCGTCGTCGTGGTCCGCGATTTTCAGAGTGCAAGCGTGGAGCCGTTCCGCGGGCGCGTCGATGCTACGGCGGATTTTTCGGCCATGTGGGAGGAGCTGATTTTCGCCGATCTCGATACGGTGACCACTCGTGTGGAGCGGCTGGAGAAGTCTCTCAAGAAGCCGACCAAAACGCATGAGCAGGAAAAACGCGAACTCACTCTACTCATTAAATGCCGAGATGCGCTCGAGGGCGGAAAACCGTTGTCCACCGTTCTCACGTCTGAGGACGAACGACGAATGGTGGCGAGTTTTTCGTTCGTCACCGAAAAACCGCTGGCGTGCGTGCGAAATGTCTCCGACGATCAGATGAGCACAGCCCAACCGCTACATGTTGAACATTCCGTGGCCAGCTTGGCGATGTGCGCATCGTTTGAGGCCGAGATTGCGTCGTTGGAGCCGGACGATCGTCCGGCGTTTCTCGCGGAAATGGGCCTGAAGGAACCGGCTCGCGATCGACTGATCCGGGCGTGCTATGACGCTTGCGGGCTGATTTCGTTCTTGACGATGGGAGCGGATGAGGTTCGAGCATGGACGGTCGCAAAGGGTTCAACCGCGGTCGACGCCGCATCCAAGATTCATACCGACCTTGCTCGGGGATTTGTTCGGGCGGAGACCGTGAGCTACGCGGATCTGTTCTCTAACAAAGACATGCGGGGTGCAAAGGCCGCGGGAAAGGTCAGAAAAGAGGGGAAGACCTACCTCGTCGCGGATGGGGATATCATGAATATCCTGGCGAACACATAAGCGGCAATTCTCGCGTGGGCCTTGACAAATTCAGCCACCCATGTTTTGCTAAGGCATTGGTGAAGGATCATCGTGCCTTCATGAAGAACCCTGCCAGGGCCGGAGGGGTGAAAAAGTCTTTTACGCCGCATCAGAAAGGGTATCCCTATGTTCCGAGTTGTATTCAAAGGATCCGTGGCGATTTTTGCCTTGGTGTTTACGTCGCAAACGTGGGCGGGTGGTCACACCTGGTATGTTAATGAGATATTCAGCAACGCGAGCGGAACGATTCAGTTTATTGAAGCAAAAGAGTTTCTGGGTGGTGCCGGGGAGACCGGTACCGCCGGCCATACGATCACCAGCAACACGCGTTCATTTACCATTCCCAGCAATGTCGCCTCCCCAACGTCGTTTAAGCATCTTCTGTTTGCTACCCCAGGGTTTGTCGGACTACCAGGCGCACCAACACCCGATTACGTTTTCCCAGCGGGTTCTGTCCCTTTCTTCGCCACGACCGGCGACACGATCAGATACACGCCTAACTGTACCTTTGTATTCGGCGCGGGCGTACTGCCGACCAATGGCGTCAATTCCCTTACCGTTAACACCCACCACGCCCACGCATTTACGATTGGACCGAATTCCCCGACGAACTACGCCGGTCAGACTGGTTCCATCAACGTAGGTTGTGCGGATGTGGACGGCGACGGTTGGGGAAATCCGGGGAGTGCGGCTTGCCCCATGGGAGCCACTACCGATTGCAATGACGGCAACTCGGTCATCAACCCGGGTGCCACGGAAATCTGCAACGACACCCTCGACAACGATTGTGACATTCTGATCGATTGCCTGGATTCTCCTTGTTCATTGGGCGGCATTTGTGGTCTTGTCGATGTACCGGCCGTTTCCACGCCGGCATTGTGTTTAATTGTCGCGGCGATAACCGCGTGTGGCGGCGTTGTTTTTCGAAAGAAGCGATCGACCGCTCAACAAACGGGATAGCGATTTAATCCTTTTTCGCGGGTTCGTCGCCATCCCATGACTTTCGACATTTCGGGCATAGGCTGCGCATGAAATAAGCTACCGCACAGCCTTCGCAAGTTGGAAGCATCCGTAGTGCAGTAAGAAATCGTTCGAATTCTTTTCGTGCGATTTCGAAATCCTGCTTGGACGAAATCAAAATGTTTCCAAGCAAGCCCTTCCCGCATCGTTCGCACCAGTGAATAAGTTCCGGACATTTGTGACAGTCGTCGCACGGAAGGGTTTCGCGCTCGACGATTACTCCTTGTGCGAACTCGTAGGTGAGCCTCGTAAAATACGCCTTTTTCTTATGGAACCCGATTCGGCAGTCGTCGCAATAGCCGCCGTCGGTTGCGTTTTTTTTGCAGGTGGGACATTGTAACGCGGTCAGATCTAAATCGTGTCCGTGGGCATCGAGCATTTCGAAAAAGAACCGCGACGTAACGCGAACTCCGGCCAGGTAGCCGAGTTTGCACTCCGGACACCAACCGCCGCTTTTCTTGATCACGGCGCACGAGCAGGGACCGGATTCGGGCAAAGGGTCTCCGAAACAAACACCCACAAGGAGGGTTAAGATTGGGAGTATCTTATACGGAAACATTGGAATTCGCCCACAAAACTGGAATCCCCGAATCGTTGATTCTCTGTCTGGTCAGTATGCCTGAATCGCTCTGCCGCCACAACACCCAAAAGATCGCCGTAGAGGAGAATGGCTGAAAAACGGCCTTTTCGGATTGAACCGTCGTGATCCCCGCGTTCTTTGGGTTGAAGGGGGCGTGAGTGAGTTTTCGGGGCGAGAATGTCCTGCTTTCGAAATCGAGAAATACTGCTAGAATGCCACAGCCCGTTGTGTTACGGGTGCTTGGATTTTTAAGAGACGGGGCGTGGCGCAGTCCGGTTAGCGCGCTTGACTGGGGGTCAAGAGGTCGCAGGTTCAAATCCTGTCGCCCCGAGTAGGACAAGTCCTTTGTTTGCAGTGACTTACAGGCGTTTCCTGCGTATCCGGGCAAGACCGGGGAAAGGGCTATTAGGGGCTATTCTGCCGCATATTTAACGCCCAAATTAACGCCCCAACGACGACCGCCGTGGCGCGGGCGGGTTCCAGCGTCCCCGATCCCAACCGCCGGATGGGCGGGCGGGGATTCCGGCGGCGCAGGCGCAAGCCGTGGTAAGCGTCTCTCTGTCCGTCCGACGCCAACGGGCCTACGCGCCCGCCCGGCCATCGTGGCCGTCCATGAAGAAGGCCGTGTCGAGACGCGCCCCCTTTGGCGCGAAGGCCCTTTCGAGACCCGCGACGAGCCTCACCGCAAGCGTGGGGCGCAGCGTTCGCTTCCTGGACAGAAACAGCGAGATGGTGGTCGTGCTGACGCCGCTCGCGCGAGAAAGTTCGCCTTGCGTGATCGAGCCAAGCAGTTCCATCGCAAGTCGGAGACGGTCTGGAGACATCATGCGGCCCCGGCGCGGCCCAACCAACCGCCTACGGAACCGCTCCGGAATGATCGGACGCCCGCGGCCGCCCGGCCCTTGCGGGCCGGGCTTTCTCTCCGCAGGCATCCCGCCGTCAATCGCCGCATCATCCGCCGCGAGCCTGGCGCAGCGTTCCCCGGCGGCTCGTCCGGGTGTCCTGCTGCGGCGGTCAGCGGCGAGGCAGCGACGCCGGGCGCTGTGTCGTTCGACGCATCACGCCGAGGTGTCCATAATGAACGCCCGATGGCGCTCGGGCCGACGGCACCGTGGCCGTCGCTCCGGCGCGTCAGGACTCCATCCGTGAGGTGCATTCTTGCGGCTGTTGCCTTGGAGGCCCGTCTGCCCGGACTGCGGATACCCCCGTCCGGGCGGGTGCTTGCGCTCCTTGGCGGCGTGGCACGGCCCAAGGCCGGGACGCGCCGCGGGCGCAGGTCGGACAGCAAAGCGCGCAGGGGTGGGGGCCGAGGAAGGCGCGGTGCCGCCACCTGACCGGGCGCTGGTCAGCACGCCCAAGGCGAGGAGAAGTCATGCAGCCACTCAAACTGAGAGACGAGTTCCTCGGCAAGCACAGGCAGCGAGGGTCGTCCTTGAAGAAAGTGAACGATCAACTTGTCCACTTCACGAAAGCGAGGCAGGAACTGGCGCTGCTTACGCGAATAGACGAAGTCAAAGTCATTCGCGACAAGGCCGAGGCGTTGCTGTGAACGCCGGTCGAAATATGTAGCGCTGGGCGGTCGAAAAACGTAGCGCCC
>JBBTCX010000180.1:0-1140 GCA_038043045.1 Planctomycetota bacterium
AGGAGCAATAAGAAGAACGCGATCTTCACAAATCGAACGGGTAGAACATGAGTCAGTCTCGCTCCGACCATCGATCCCAGCGCGGCTGTGGGAACGAGGACCGAGGCCATCACCAGCGAATCCATCGACCCGGCGTGTTGGGTGATGAACGCATAGTTCTTTGCCAAGGCTCCGACCAAGCTGGTGGCAACAATCATCGCACAAGAATTAGCGATCGCGTTGCGAATGGGAATGTGAAGAAACCGTTGTTGCAAAGGGACCGCAATAAGACCACCTCCAACTCCCAGCAAGCCGGCAATCAGTCCGCAAGGAGCGGCGACGATGGCAGCCAAACGCCATGTCATGTCCGGATGTACAGCCGGCGCGATCGCAGAATCGTTTCGTCCCAAGTTTTGTGGGTTGCGAGTTGCTCGACGCATGGCGCGGATTAGTTCCTGCAAGCTGATCCAAGCGAGGAATAGGCCGAAAGCGGCTCGCAAATAGACTTCTCGATCGCCGGCGAAGAGTGAACATTCGCTCAGGCCGACTCCGATGATCACCGCCACTGCGGCGATGGGGATGAACCGGCGGACTGCTTTTCGATCCACGGCGCCGGCTTTGGAATGTTGATAGACGGCAGGCACGGCGACGAAGAAGTTCATAATCATGGCCGCAGCTTGGTAGAGATGCTGGTTGGGACCCAACACCATGGTTAGGGCGGGGATCATAACCGCACTTCCGCCGATACCGAGCATTCCGCCGGCGATTCCAGAAATGACGCCGATGATCGTGAGGGTGGCCATCGTTTCAGCTTGGAGCTCCATGTGAGGATTTATAACGGAATTCGGCGACAGGTTCGATAAAGCCAGTCTCAATTTATTTTTACATTACCGAAACCTAAAGTATTACTGACAAGTGAATTCGTTTGGTTATTTTTTTGTTTTCGGAGTGTCATTGCGTGGCACATTTATAAGGTCAAGCGCAATTTTTCCCAAAATCAACGCATTTTTCCCAAAAAGAAGAGACGGAGAGTCTTCGATTACCGAATCAGTTTGCGACGGCCATTGCGGGGTGAACGTGTGAGTTGTTTTCGGGTCGGAATGGACCCGAAGGCGGTCCGTGGGGGGGTCACGGTTTCCGTAGCGTCAAGCCAGTCTCCTG
>JBBTCX010000181.1:0-18349 GCA_038043045.1 Planctomycetota bacterium
CGAAGATGTTAAGCGTATCGCCGTCGGCCTGTGCCGGCCAAAAATCATAGACTGCTTGTAGCTGCAAAATGTTTTCGCGTTCACAAACCATCAGGAGGTCTCGAAGAATCGGACGCACATCGTCATTGACGTAACGCTTCCAATCTTCCGAAGATCGGCGGTTCTTTCGATATTGCCACTGAACCTGGAACAGCATGTTTTCATTGAGAAAAGCCAAGGCCGCTTTCGGGGCAAAGTTTTCGACCACGCGCGATCCCCAAAACGGCGGGGTGGGCACGGATTCATCGCGGGAGATGTCGGAACGGGGCGGAACATAACCATGCCGCAGCTCGGCCTCACGATCCATTGGTAGGGTGGAATCCTCCGCCTCACCACCTTCCCGGTCGATACGATCATCCCCCGCACCCATCGTCACCGCCGCTTTCGCCACCGGCGTAGATACGTTCGCGCGATCGGTGACGATATGGTTCATCAAATGAAGGCCCGCAAAAGCATCCTTGGCATAGTGGAGAGGCCCGTGGTATTCGGGACGAAGATCCTGCTCAACATATTTCCGAGTCAGCGCCGCGCCGCCGAGAATCACGGGCACCTGAATGCTACGTTCGTTTAGGATGGCCAAGTTTTCGCGCATGATGACCGTGGACTTCACCAACAACCCGGACATGCCGATCGCGTCGGCCTTGTGATCCACGTACGCCTGGAGAATATTGTTGATCGGCTGCTTGATCCCGAGGTTGTACACGGTGAACCCGTTGTTGGTGAGGATAATGTCGACGAGGTTTTTTCCGATGTCGTGGACGTCGCCGGCGACAGTGGCCAGCACAATCGAACCCTTCGACGTGTTTTCGACCTTGTCCATAAAAGGTTCGAGATATCGCACCGAGGCTTTCATCGTCTCAGCCGATTGAAGCACAAAGGGCAACTGCATCTGCCCCGCCCCAAACAGATCTCCAACCGTTTTCATGCCATCCAGAAGAACGTCGTTGATGATATCCAGAGGTCGAAGAGTGAGAAGGGCTTCTTCTAATTCCTCGTCAAGACCAGCACGGTCTCCGTCAATAATTCGCAGTTTCAATCGAGCGTCTATCGACTTTGGACGTTCCTTCTTCGAAGCTGCTTCTGTCGGTGCATCGGCGAAAACTCTGAGGAATTCTTGAAGCGGATCATACCCTTGCCGCCGACGATCAAAGATCAAGTCTTCCGCAATGTGGCGATGCTGCTCATCGATCTTAAACAACGGCACGATTCCCGATACATGGAGAATCGCGGCGTCCAAACCACGCTCCCGGGCGTGATGAAGAAAAACGCTGTTTAATGCTTTCCGCGCGGGGGGTTTCAACCCAAAGCTAATGTTGCTCAATCCCAATAGGGTGTGGACGCCTGGACACGCGTGCTTGATCGCCGACAATGCTTCCAGCGTTTCCTTGCCGAGAAGCCGATCATCTTCATTGCCCGTGCAAATCGTAAACGTCAACGGATCGAACAATAAGTCCCCTGGACGCAGGCCATGTCGCAACGTCACGATGTCGTAAATGCGTTTGGCGACCTGCACTTTTCGTTCGCACGTCTTGGCCATGCCCTCTTCGTCAATTGTTAGGGCAATCAGTGCCGCGCCGTGTCTCTTGGCCAAGCGGCATAATTTGTCCGTCTTCTCCTCGCCGTCCTCCAAGTTGATGGAATTGATGATGCATTTACCGCCGACAAGCTTCAACGCGGCCTCGATCACTGGAATTTCCGTGCTATCGATCACCAGCGGGGCGGTGACATCCGTAGCGAAGCGACGCAATACGCCGGTCATATCCGCGACTTCGTCCCTTCCCACATACGCTGCGCAAACGTCGAGAAGATGGCTGCCGTCTTTCACCTGTTCGCGCGCCATCTGCACCATGCCGTCGATATCGCCCGCGGCCAACAGCTCGCGAAATTTTTTCGATCCGTTGGCATTGGTTCGTTCACCGATCGCCAAAACCGCGGCATCCTGGCGAAGCGAAACGGATTGATACAAACTCGCCACCGCCGGCTCGCTCTTCACTGCCCGCCGTTTCGACGTTCGTTCCCCAACCGCATCCACCACCGCGGCCAAATGCTCCGGAGTCGTTCCGCAACATCCTCCGACGATATTGACCCCATCCACCTCGACGAACTCCCGCAACCACTTGGCCAGTTCCTTCGGAGTCAAGGCATAATGAGATTTTCCGTTGACAAGCTGCGGCAGTCCGGCGTTGGGTTGGACGATGAGCAGACGATCACTGTGAGCACTCAAGAATCGAACGTGTTCGCTCATTTCCTGTGGCCCGGTGGCACAATTCAGCCCGATTCCGACGACCTGCGAATAGGCCTCGATCGCGGTCAATGCCGCCCCCATCTCCGTACCCAGAAGCATTGTCCCCGTTGTTTCCATCGTGACGGTGCAAAAGAGTGGCACTTCGACACCCTTTTCGTTCATGGCATCCGTGGCCGCCATGATCGCCGATTTCGCTTGAAGCAAATCCTGACAGGTTTCAATGACGATCGCGTCCACACCGCCGTCGAGCAGCCCGCGAGCCTGTTCGGTGTAACTGTCTAAGAGGATATCCCAAGTGGTCTGAAGCAACGACGGCAACTTGGTCCCCGGACCCATCGAACCCACGACAAATCTCGGACGGTTAGGCCTATGAAATGATTTGCACGCTTCGCGCGCAATCTCGGCGGCTTTCTTATTAATCTCATACGTGTGCTCGACGAGATCGAATTCCGCGAACACCACCTTGTTCGCCCCAAACGTATTGGTCATCACCGCATCGCACCCGACCGAAAGATAGGCCCGGTGAATATCCGCAACCACATCTGGTCGAGTGAGAACGATGATCTCTGTGCAATTCTCCTTGCCCCGATAATCCGACAGCGGCAGCTCTCGCTTCATCACGCCGGTGCCCATGGCTCCGTCAAAAACGAGAATGTGCTGCCGCGCAAGGTCAAGAATCAATTGGTCCCTCTCATGCCCCATGCGCCTATTATATCGTCAAGCGGAAAGGCAACACGATCGGGGCGGATAATTTCGCCCCAAAAGTCATCCGTCGTTCGATCCACCGGTTTTCTCGGCTGTTCAACACAGACTCAACCGCGGCTCAGGATCGGACAAGTTCGACCCGGCAAGCCGGTCCGAATTGTCGGCGGCATACCGCCACCGACAACTTCAGGTATGTCGATGCACTATTTCTTTAGATCAAAGCTGCCAAGAATCTTTTGAGAGTCGGCGTGCTCGATCTCCACCCACAACATGCTCCCCGCTGGAATCGGGGCGGGAATCTCCACATGGGTGTGCCATTTTCCGTCCTCGATGTCTGCTTTGGCTTTGATCGATCCCTGGGCATCTTGGGCCCCGATCCAAAAGCGCACGGCGGTCACATTCTTGCCGACTCCGCCGTCGATCCAAACATCGATCGGTGCTTCTCCGCCGGCTTTGAATTCAACTTTATCGCGCGAGGCGCGAACTTCGAAAGCCCCGAGTTTGGAGGTTCCCAAGGCGATGACATCTCCGCCATGACCGGAAGATGCGTCTTGTGCAGCGGACTTGTCGTCGGTGGCGATACCGAGGCTTTCAAGATCACGCTCGACCTTCTTGGGAGCTACCGACTTTGCCTCCTCCTTGGAAGCCGGTTTTTCTTGTGCCTTCTCGCAACCGAAAAGGACGACAGCCAAGGCCAGCGATGCAAGCGAGAGTACTTTGTTCATGGATCAAATTCCTTTCTTAACAGTTTTTCCAACACGGTGCGCGACGGCCGACACGAATCGACCGAGCGCGCCTTCAGGGGCAACATGCTCCTGACCGACTTTCAATCCGAACACCAGCGAATACCCAGCCGGAACGACGACCAGGTTCAAGAAGGTCGAACTTACCAAACCGCCAAGCACCACGATGGCCAAAGGCGCGAGCAGTTCGCTTCCCGGTTCGCCCTTCGCTAGCGCGATGGGGATCAGACCAAGCGCCGCACAAAGTGCGGTCATCAAAATGGGCACCAAACGCTCCATTGAGCCTAGAATGACCGCCTCCTCGCGGGGTTTGTGCTCCAGCGTCACAAGATGGTCGTAGTGATTGACCAGCAGAATGCCGTTGCGGACGGCTATGCCGAACAGGGTGATGAACCCTACAAGGCTCGCGATAGACATGATGGGCGCTTCGTAATACGTCGAAGACAAACCCAACAGGGAGAGTGTATTTGCGAAGGGTCGTGACGTTTCCGTGAGATAGACCGCCGCGATGCCCCCAATTGTGGCCAGTGGAAGGTTCGTCATGACAAGCAGAGCCACGCGCGCTGAGCCTGTCGACAGGTGGAGAAGCATGAACATCACGACGGCTACGCCGAGGCCCGCGATCATGATGGTGCGCGAGGCAGACTGCTGCGCCTCGAACTGGCCGCCGTAATGAACGCTGTACCCGGCGCGTTGAACGATCGGATCGACCCGCGCCTGAACCTGTGCAACGAGATCGCCAAGATTGTAGCCCTCGCCGACGTTGCAGGAAATGACCGCTTTTCGACGTGCGCTTTCGCGGGCGATGATGTTGGGAGTGCGCTCCGGGCCGATGTCGGCGACCTCCTCCAGTCGGACGGTCGCACCACCGACGCCACGCAAGCGCAACGATTGAAGTTGCCCGATGCTCTCACGTTCTTCAGGAGCCAGCCGCACAACAAGGTCATAGCGTCGGACGCCCTGATTGACCTCCGCGACTCTTTCACCGTAGATAGCCTGCTGGACCTGCTCGGCAGCCGAGGCAGGCGTCAATCCCGCCGCTGCGAGGTCTTGGTGGCGATACCGAATCGGGAGCGATGCCACCGTGACTTCACGATTGGCGGCCACATCCCGCGCACCCGGCAGGGATTTCAATGCCGTTTCAATCTCTTTCGCGATCTGCCGCAGTTTGCTGAGGTCGCTGCCGTAGACGTTGATGGCAATGGCCGCCGGTGTGCCTGAAAGAATATGCGAGAGTCGATGCTCGATCGGCTGCCCGATCATCGTAGTAATGCCGGGAACGTCCGCGAGAATGGCGTCAATGGATTTGCGAACTTCTTCCTTGGATTCGCCTGGAGCAACGGTGACTTCGATTTCTGAACTGCTGGGCGGTTCGGCGTGTTCATCTCTCTCCGCTCGTCCGGTGCGCCGCGTGACGCTCTCCACGCCCCCAATTTCCGCAAGACGTTCTTCGATACCGCGAGCCACGCGATTTGTCTCGCCCAACGAGGTCCCCGGCGGAGTAAATAGGAACACGGTGAACGTGCCTTCGTTGAACGAAGGAAGGAAACTTGTGCCAAACGTGCTACCCAGCCAAAGCGAGAGTACCGTTACGATGGCGGCGAAGCCGAGCACCGGGCCGCGATGACGAATCGACCAGCGAAGCGAAGGCTCATATCGTCGTTTCAACCAACGAACCAAGAATCCGTCGGCGTGCTCGAGACTGCCAAGCTTCCCACGCAGGAGCAGCTTACACATCGCCGGCGTGACCGTCAGTGCGACCACCAGCGACGCGAGAATGGACACGATGTAGGTGACGCCCAGCGGACGGAAGAAGCGGCCTTCCAGTCCTTGAAGGAAGAGCAGCGGCACGAACACCATGCAGATGATGATCGTGGCAAATACCACCGAGCTTCTGATTTCGTTGCTGGCGTCAAAGATGACTTGGACGGTCGGCTTTCGTTCCGGCTCGGGTTTTGCCGAATTCTCTCGGAGACGACGAAAGACGTTTTCCACGTCGATGATCGCGTCATCGACCAGTTCGCCGATGGCCACCGCCAATCCCCCCAGGGTCATGACGTTGATCGACAGGTTGAATAGCCAGAGCGTAAGAATCGCGAACGCCAGTGAAAGGGGAAGCGCGGTTAGGGTGATGATCGTCGTGCGTGCGTTCATGAGAAACAGGATGAGGATGATCGCAACAATGATGGCCGCGTCGCGCATGACGACGACCACGTTGTTGACCGAGCGGCCAATGAAATTCGCCTGGCGAAAGACCTTGCGATTCAGAAACATGCCCGCGGGCAGACTTTTTTCGGTATCGTCGAGCACTTGGTCAATCTTGTTGGTCAGTGCCAACGTGTTGGTGCCGGGTGATTTTTGAATGCTCATTACCACAGCGGGAATGGCACGATCGGCGGCCGTTCCGCGCTTGGGAGCCGGGCCGAGCGCCACATCCGCGACTTGTCCGATCAGCACCGGCGCGCCGTGGTGGTACTTGATGAGCGTATTCTTGATGTCGTCGACACTTTGGACCCGGGCGGTTTGGCGAAGCGGCAATTCCAGGCGATCCACGCTGGGAAGATATCCCGCGCTGGCTATGCTATGGACGGCGCGTGCGGCCTCTACCACTTCCTGAATGGTCAAACCGTAAAGCGCCAAACGGTCTTGGTGAACATTAATCTGGTATTCCGGAAGCTCGCCGCCGATGGCGACAACTTGTGCAATTCCTGGAACGGCGAGCAATCGATTCCTAAGGTCATACTCAGCAAAGGAACGCAGTTCGAGGGGCGTCGCGCGACCATCGGGCGATGAAAGCGCTAGAAGCATAATCTCACCGGTGATCGAAGTGACCGGCGTGATCTCGGCGTGGGTGTTTGGAGGGAGCGCGTCTCGGACGGCGGACAATCGTTCGGAAACGAGCTGCCGTGCTCGGTAGATCTCCTGACCCCAATCGAACTCCACCCACACAATGGAGAGGCCGATGGCGCTGGAGCTGCGTACGCGGCGCACACCGGGCAGTCCGTTGACCGAAGTTTCAATGGGGAAGGTGACGTATTGCTCCACTTCGTCCGCGGCAAATCCACCCGCTTCGGTCAAGATCACGACGGTCGGCGCGTTGAGTTCCGGGAATACATCCACGGGCATGTTGCCCAGTTGAATGCCCGTGAAAGCAACCAACAGCCCGGCCGCCATCACCATCAGGCCGGAATACTTGATCGAGAACGCAATCAGCTTTTGGAGCATTACTCATCCTTCCCTTCGTGAAAAGTGCCGTCAGGATGAAAGTGTCCCCCTTTTTGCACGCTGCCTGACGTAGCGATCATAAGTTGATACACGCCGTCAAGAACCACCTCATCGCCGTCGCGCAGTCCGCTCTGCACAACGACCCAGCGTCCGTCGTTCACGCCGAGATCGGCCTCCATCCGAATCACTCTGTCAGAGTCTTTTGGATCACGGCGGAAGATCACCTTGGCTAACCCGTCCTGAATCACGCTCGACAACGGAATAGCCAGTTCGCTTTGTCCGCCTGCGGTGATGATCTCAAGGTGGGCGGAAATGCCGGGTCTCGCCCAAGAAGCCAAATGCGTTGGAAGCGCGATCAGTTCGACGGTTCGCTCCTGCGCATCCGCGCCAAGTCCAAGAGTCAGTGTTGCTTCCATCGTGTCTTGAAGATCGATAGTGCCACCCTTTGGCGGTACGATTCTCGCGGGCAGCCCGCTCTTCAACCGGCCGAGATCGCTTTGCATGCCCATCGCACGGAATCGCAGGCGATTGGGATCTACGCAGGTCAGAACGAGCGTTCCGGTCGACGCCCAGGCGCCGTTGGTGAGCGGTACGGATTCGATTACTCCGGCCAAGGAAGCCCGAATTTCCACCTCATCAATTTTTCGCCAGGCCGCGACCGGTCGTGTCGCCGGTTCCTCGTGGCGATGCAGTCCTGTGTGAAGGTGTTGATCGAGGTCGTAGGGGGCGGCCAACGCTTTTTCATCAATCCCAAGTAGGGTAGACGCAGTCGAGATCAGCAGGCGAAATCGAGCATGTGCGGCGTCGTGCTCCGCCTGGGCTGAGACGATTTGGCCTTCCAGATCGGCTTCCTTTTCCAGAATCTCAGCCAGCTCGGCGCGCTGCGTCGCCAACATATTTTGCGCGGACGTAAGCTCGTCAGCACTAACCACACCAGAACCATGTGTTTGTTCGAGCTGCTCGACACGCTTCACCCATAGGGCGATATTTCCTTCTAAAATCTCTTCGTGTCGGTGGTGTGCTAATATCAAGGCTGGGATCGATCCGACCCGCGCTTCGGTCCGTCGAATCGTCGACTCCGCTTCCGACAATTTCTCTTGGAGGTCGCGCCATTGCGGCGACGCAAGGCGGTAGAGCGGTTTCCCCGGTTCGACGGTATCAAACTGTTTGACCAGCAATTCAACCCGACCGTCGAGCATGGTGCGGTATTCGCGTCGGGCTTCGGGCTGAAACTCGAACTGGCCGGGGACGCGGATAGTCTGCGCCACCGCCCGCGACTCGACCTTGGCGAACGTGATCCCAAGATTGCGACGAACACTTTCCGGCGCGTCAACCCGGTTGGTCATGGGGGGGGCTTCGCCCGCGTGTGCGTCAGCATGTTCGGTCGGTGCGTGGTTTTCCGCGTCTCGGGTGCAAGAAGGCAAGCCAAGCAGAGCGAAGCTCAACAAGTATCGTGATATTTTCATGGTTCATTTCCCTTGGAATCAGATTGGGGTTGTTCGAGTGGAGCGGAAAGAACCGCAAACGGTTGCCCGGCGATTCGCTCCAAGTCGATTCTTGCAACCCCCGCGCCGGCCTTCACCTCAACATAACCTGCACGCGCCTCCAACAGTCGCCGTTGGGCGTCCAAAACGGTGAGCAGCGTCGTGCTACCGACGCGGTAGGCTTCGCGAGCCAACCGCAAGCCGTTTTCTCGCAACGGCAGCAATTCATCGCGCATGAATTCAGCGGTTTCAAAAGCCGTTTGAGCACGCGCATGAATTGACCATGACTCTTGAACAATTTCGCGGTCGATGGCGTCTCTCAAAAAGCCGGCTTGAAGCAACTCGTACTCCGCACGCGCGACTTGCGCCTGGTTTTGATCGAACACCGGCAACTCCATGGAGAGCGTCGGACCAGTCACATAGTCGGTCGTCTGCGGATCACGGGGCTGAAGTGAGGGAGGGGTGAAAGCACCTGCCTGCGCGGTAGCAAATGCGGTCTCTGCCAACCAATTGCGCCCTCCGCGCGAACGTCGTTCGCCACGCTCCATGTTAATGCCAAGGTCTACAGTTCGTAGGAAACGGGCACGCTCATAGGCCACGCGAGCTTGTGCAGCCTGTATCACTGCGTCGGCGGCTTTTAGATCGAGGCGATGGGTTCGGGCGATTTCAACCAGCTGTTGCGGTGTGAAAGTCAATTGGACGGCGTCGGGCAGGCCGTCACTAAGTTGCAACTCGTTGGGAGGCGTCGTGATGCCGAGAGTTTTGCCGAGGGTTGCCTTCGCCGCGACCGCCGCGACCAAGGACGTTCGTTGGGTCACGTCCAACGCAGCTCGTTCCGCACGAGCGAGGTTGACATCCACTTCCGTGCCCGACCCGGCCTCTCGTCGCGCAACCGCTAGCTCCACGAGTTGTGCGGCGATCGAAAGGTTCTCACCCGCGATCTCCAACTGTCGCTCCGCCTGAACGGCGCGAACATAGGCGCCGTGCGCATCGAGCGCTGCCATGCTTGCTTCCCGTGCCAAGGTCAGGATCGTTTGATCTAGGTCTCGCTCCGCAGCCCGAACGCGCGGACGAATCTGCCACAATTCCGCAATATTTTGGGCCAGCGACGCTTCGAAATTGCCAAGACCGCCCTCATCTGGAATTCGAAATGAAAGGGCCAAGCTCGGATTAGAGAAAAGCCCCGATTGAACAACTGCCGCCCGACCAACGCCGATTCGCAGGAATCCTGCTTGAAGCTTCGGGTTGTTGATCAGGCATAGTTGCACCGCCTCCTCGGCGGAAAGTCCGTCAGCAAGAATTTCCAAAGCCCGTTGTCGCGTCGCGGCATCGCCGTCAGGATCGACGGTGACATTTTGGCCGGTCGCGGCTTCGATCTGCCGCGCGACTCGTTCATAATCCTGTTTTGGATTAACCGTAGCGCACCCAGTCACACCCGCGAGAGTGAGTAGGAGCGCGGCGAATACTCGCTTCATCATTCAAGAATACCTCTTGGTTCGAGCCCGATTTTTATCGCTTCGTCCGTGCAAGGGCGAAGCGGACGGTATGGCGCGGTGCGCGCAACAGCCCCCAAGGTGGAACAATGAACCAAGAGAATCAGATCAAGAGTTTGGTTGTGGCAAGGGCGGCATCAACCGTGGCCCCTACAACACAACACGGTGGAGACGACCAGATGACTGCCGCCATGATGGCAGGATCAAGCAGCAATGTCGGTGAAACCGTAACGATCACATCGGAATGAAAGCTTGAGTCTGTTCCTGGTTGATCGTCAGGCCGGGTGACAACGTCCCCACAGGGGTCCGTTGCGCATTCGGACTCGTGGCCGCACCCTTCTTTATCTTGGTGGTCTAAATCCCCTGTATGGGGGCAGTCGCACGGATGCATCAGTACGCCGCCCACGCAAAGCGCGGGCATGACCACGAAGGTCCAGCACCCTGCAAGCAATCCAAGATAGCGGAACCGTTGCATAATAAAGAGCCTAAGGGTTGGACCAGGCTTCGTCAATTGAAACCGGAAAACGTTTCAACCGTGTTACCAAGTTATCGACACGATGCCACCTGAAAGATTAGAACCCCTCTCAGTCAGGTGCAGCTTCTCTTAATCCATCAGACTGCCTGAATACCGGACGTCCATGCGGATCCGCGGCAAACCCGAATGGTAATTCGCCCGTAGTTCGGCGCAGAGATTATTGCTTGCTCAAACTCCTCTGAGAGTTCATTTCATATCCCGGGGAGACCTCACCGTCTTGCCGTGAATGGATGAGGCTGCAAGGGTCACGGCTTGACCTTGAGAGTCTGCACAGACGCAATCCACTTGATCGCTGGTGAACCCCGCGTCGCCGCGGATCATGACGGACTTGCCGGTCTCGGATTCAATCTGACTCACCACGGCCCGCTTGGTGTTGAGAATCTGGAAAGCGACGTCCGTGGCGACGGTGACGGTGACACGTTGAACATTTTCGTGGTCAGCGGCCAACTGGATCGTTCGCATGACATCGAGCATGACCGATTCGGGCATTTTGACCAATCCGCTGCCTTTGCAATGGGGGCAATCATAGTAGATGTTTCTTTTGATCGAGGGTCCGCGACGTTGCCGGGTCATTTCGATAATTCCGAACGCGCTCATCTTGAGAATCCTGGCCCGTTCCTTGTGCTTCTTGAGCGCGTCGCGGAGAGAACGTTCGACAGCGCGCTTGTGACGGTCGAGACGCATGTCGATGAAGTCGCAGAGGATGAGGCCGCCCAAATCGCGGAGGCGAAGTTGTCGGGCGATTTCCTCGGCGGCTTCGATATTGATTTTGTAAGCGGTTTCCTCGGCGTCGGAGATGCTTCTGAATTTTCCGCTGTTGACGTCAATGGCGGTTAGGGCTTCGGTCGTGTCGACAACCAAGGAGCCGCCGGAGGGAAGAGCGACATGTCGAGCGTTGATGCGCTCGATTTCCTGCTCGACGCCGTAACGATGAAAAAGGGGCACGCGGGACGAATAGAGTTCGACCCTGGTCTTGGAACGAGGCATGGCGATTTGGAGGAACTCCTGGGCCCGTCGGGCCATTTCCGCGTCGTCGAGCAAGACGCTGTCAAAATCCGGCATGTACAAATCGCGGATGGCCCGAGTCTTCAAGTCGGACTCTTTATAAAGCTCCGCCGGAGCGGACATATTCATGACCCGATCGACGACGGTTTTCCATAGGCGCATAAGATAATTGAGATCGCGTTGAAGATCGCGCTTGGTTCGATCCAACCCGGCCGTGCGCAAGATGAAGCCCATTCCGTCGGGAAGCTTCAATTCATCCAAGGCTGTTTTCATTTTTCGGCGAGCGGTTTCGTCCTCGATTTTTCGAGAAACGCCGTGTCGATGCATGCCCGGCATCATTACCAGGTAGCGGCCGGGAATAGACATGTACGTGGACAAAGTCGGTCCCTTGGTTCCCACGCCCTCCTTGATGACCTGCACGATGAGTTCCTGACCCCGCCGAAAACATCGCTGAATCAGGGGGCGCAGATGTCGAGGGATTTTTCGACCGACCTCCTCGGCTTGACCGTTGTGGTCGGGAAAGTACTGCGGTTGCACGTCAGAGATATGGAGAAACCCATTCTTCTTCAGACCGAAGTCCACGAAGACGGCCTGAATGCTGGGTTCGACGTTTGTGACCCGGCCCTTGTAGATGTTTCCAACGTGAGATTGGCTGGAAGCTCGTTCGATGAAAAGCTCTTCGAGCTTGCCTTCTTGCAGGACGGCCACACGGCATTCATCTTCGCCGGAGACATTGATGAGCATGGTTCGGGTACCGCGATTTTCAGATCGGGTTTCCGCGAGTCCGTCGTCCGACACCTCGTCATCTACGAATTCGTCTAATTCATGGAGCTGAGGTTCCCAACCCATGCGCTTGGACGGTGCCTGAACTTCGGCATGCGATCCTGCAACCTCGGTATCGAATGGGAGCTCGGATTCTCGATCGAAGGGTTCCAACTGGGGTTGATAGAGGTCATCAAAATCCAGCGTGGAATCCGGAGGCGATTCTTGCCTAGCGGGCGGGCGCGGCAAGGTCGCGCCGTCGGATCTTGCACCGTGATGTCCGCGCCGGTTTCTGACCCCCGAATCCCTATTGGATCGTAAGGCCGGGGTCCGCTGGTTAACCATGTTCGGACGAGGGCGGTGCGTTCGGGAATCCGATGGAGCGGCGCTCGGAGGCGTTTTGGATTCCGCGAGTGGTGTTGCCGCCACGGGAAGAGCCTCCTGGGTCGCCCTTTGGACCGTGACGGCGGCGGCGTCGATCGCTTTGGCCGGCGGAGCTTTTTTCGCGGCGGTTCTTGTTCGAACGGTTCTGGAACGACGCGGTTGTGGGGCGACGACAGACCGGTTGGCCTGCGACGAAGCCGGATTGTCCGCTGTCGGCGGAGGGAGCATTTTGGCCACCTCCGCCGCGTCCACTTGTTTCACTGATTGGGGGGGCGTCGGCGCAATCGTACCCGATTCCGAGGACTGCACTCGCCGACGAACGACCTTGCGTACCAAAGGTCGAACCCGTCGCTTTTTTCCTTCTTCTTCATTACGCGGTTGTTGCAAACCGCCATCTCTATCGTTTGGCATAGACTCTTTCGTGGTCACGAGAAATTCCAATTTATGACTAAACGTCGAACCCGATGGTTGATCGGGCCGTCGCCACAATGTAATAACGCTGCGATTTCCGAGGGTTTTGGTCCAACTCCGTTGAGCATCGATATCATGAATTCCACGCCGGTTTCAACGGCGGAGATTTCTCGCAGATACGGACGGACGTCGAATGTACTGACTTTTCCAGTCTTATGGTTTTTCCTTTGAATGGGCAATGTTGCGGAATCCATCACGGACCGAATTCGTTCGTTTAATTCTGGTGAAACAACTCCGGGGAGGCTGAGCCCATACCGAACGGATTCCGCTTGAGGGCTGGCTGAACTCGGCAACGGACGAATGCCCATAAACACGAGGCCTGGTGGAGCTGCCTTGCGCAGACGGTCGATGGCTTCTTCAGCGTCAATGGCATGGTCGAATTCGATGACCGCCGCTTCCGCTTCTGAAGCCACGCCCACCGGACGAGGCAAGGGTAAGGAGATGCGCGGTTGAGGATTGAAGCCTTGAGAGAAGCGGACAGGTAACGCCGCCCTCGCCAGTGCGCGGCGAAAGAGTCGCATCGTGTCGTGATGAGAAATGAAACGCAAGTCGCCACGAATGGCAAAGAAAAATATCCAACGATGTCGCTGGGGAGGAGGCGTAGGCGGTTTTCGGGGTTTGGACAATTCGTTAGAACACTCAACCCCATCCACCTTGTTGGGCAGGTTGTCCGCGAAGGGGGCAGCGGTATCGCTGGAGCCGCATGTTGGTGCAAGCGTGGTTAAGTCAGTCATCATACCGTCCCCATCGCCGATCAGAGCGGGTCCTCCGGGAGAATCTTGCGCGTCTCATCACGCAAATAGTTATTCACTTGCCGCTCCGTTTCGAAGGTCAAAACGCGGCGGGCGATTTTCTGGGCATGTTTGATGGTGATGAGACGTGTCACTTTCTTGATCTCGGCGATGTTGGCGGGCGACATCGAGAGATTCCGCAGCCCGATACCCAGAAGAAACATGCTATAGAGCAGTTGACCGGCCATTTCACCGCACAGACTGCAATCCACTTCGGCTTCGTCGCACGCTTGTACTACGTCTCGAAGGGCCCGCAATACGGCGGGGTGCGAACCGCTGTAGAACTGCGACACGCGCTCATTGCCGCGGTCAACGGCCAGGATGTATTGAATCAAGTCGTTGCTGCCGATGCTGACGAAATCCACCTCGCGGCAGAACTCCTTCACCTGGATTGCAGCGGCGGGAGTTTCCAACATCATGCCGATGGGCAGGTCTCGTTGAAACGGAATCCCGGCGTCTTCCAAATCTTCCATGGCGTCAAAAAGGGCCATTTTGGCCTGGCGGAATTCCATGAGACTGATCAGCAGCGGAAACATCACTCGAACCTTTCCGTGAACGGAGGCACGCATGATGGCCCGCAACTGAGTCTTGAACAGATCGAGATTCCTAAGGCTATATCGGATGGAGCGCAAACCGAGCATGGGATTTCGCTCTTGTTCATAGTTTTTCTGTTGAGTGTATTTGTCCGCGCCGAGGTCAAAGGTCCGAATCGTGACCTGTCGCCCTTCGGCACCGAAGATGGCCTCTCGGTAAGCTTCGTATTGTTCGTCTTCGGATGGTGCGCCTTCGGGTCGAAGAAAAAGAAATTCAGTTCGATAGAGTCCGACGCCGTCCGATCCTCTTTTCAAACCCACCGCGGATTCGTGAGGGAATTCGATATTGCTATACAGCAGGATGCGGTGGTCATCTTTTGTGACCGCGGGGAGTTCCTTCAACTCATCGAGTTCGTCGCGAAGGCGAAGATGGGCGGCTTCTTTGGCTCGGTATTCTTCCAGCGCCGCTTCGGTCGGATTCAAAATCACCAGTTGGTTGGTGCCGTCAACGATGATCACGTCTCCGCCACTTACCCGCGTGGAAATGTCGTTGAGAGCGATGACCCCCGGACGTCCCCAGGATCGCAGCAAGATGGCCGTGTGAGAGGTGGCCGCACCGGCGTCCAAGGCCACACCCACCACTTTCGTCTCTGGCAACTGTGCGGTTTGCGTGGGAGTGAGATCATGGGCGACCAGGATGACCGGTTTGGATAAGTGGGCCAAGTCTTCCCGTTGCTCGCCGAGAATGTTTCGAAGCAGACGCCGTTCCATGTCTTGAACGTCGCGCATCCGTTCCACGAGAAGCGGATCGGTCATCTGCATGAATCGACGCTGATAAGCCCGCATGATCGTGCTTGCCGCGTAGGCTGCCGAAGCCTCTTTTTCACGAATTAAGTCCTCGATGCTCTTGCGAAGCCTTTCATCGCGAAGAACGCCGATATGCCAATCGAAAACATTGGCAGCATCGCGACCCAAGTGCGTTCGAAGATACTCCTCTTGCTCCACGAGTTCCTGGATGGCCCGCTGGATGGCGGAATCCAGACGTTGAAGCTCCGCGGGGACTTCGGAGGCGGGCACACTTCGATAGGGGATCCGATAGTCTTCGGCTTCAAGGACGACGGCTTCCGCTATCGCCATGCCCGAACCGACCGCAATCCCTCTCAAAATCTCCATGTAGTTCTTCGCCCTAATCCACCACTATGGGCTCGCTCAAAGAGCATTCATCCCTCGCGCCATGCGGTTGCGCTCGACTCTAGATTGCCCCGGAAACGGGTTAGTGTAAGGCTCCATGGCGCGGACAAACCGCCGGAAACGTAAGTCAGCATTGCAAAAATAAACCGGCAGGCATTCCAAATCCGAGCCTCAAATTCCGTGGAGTTGGCGTCACGACTCGTCGAACCCGCTTGCGATCAAATCGGCCAGCGCTGTCACCGCCGCTTGAGAGTCGGCGCCCTGGGCTTCAATCCGCAAGACGCAACCCTGGGTGGCTTCGAGTAGCATCAGTTGCATCGCGCTCTTGCCATCCAGCCGTTCCGCGTTTCGTGTCAAGTTCGTGACCCAAATCTGGGAGTGAAACTTGGCTGCCAACGCCACAAAGCGCATGACAGGTCGTGCGTGAAGACCCTCGGTGTTGGGAATCGCTACGTCGTGTTGGGCCACGCATCCGGCTTCCAAGCTAGTCGACTGGCCTCACTTCTTGATGAACCGTCTCCGATTCCCCGGCGAAAGTCCCGGTATTCGGTATTCAACGGTCACGATTCATCGGCCTCGTGGATCAGTTCGATTATGGCTTCATGGGTGTCGGCTTGGCGTAGGAATCGTCGAAAGCTCTCGCGTTGAAGACACCGGAAGATGCTCTCCATGGCCGCCAGATGGTCGTCCGGAGCACTAAGAGGACTCACCAACAGGAAGACCGTAAAGACAGGACCCCGGTCCAGGGCTGCGAAATCGATCCCTCGGCTTGATCGCCCGATCGTCGCCGCCATGCGCGTCAAAGCAGCATGTTTGACGTGCGGAACCGCAACGCCGTTCCCAAAACCCGTGGTGCCGTCGTTCTCCCGTTCTATAGCCTTGCGCGAGATTCCGTCGGCATGCTCCAACGGTATGGCTCCGTGATCCGCCAACGACTGCACAAGCTCTCGAATGACGCCATTACGATCCGTCGAAGTCAATTCTGAGATTATTGACTCGGTGTGGATCAGTTCGGAGAGCTTTCTGCCCATTCCAAAAGTTCCCCTGTTCGCTACGCGTCGTCTGACTGACGACGACCGCCCGTTCTAAACTTTTCGATCGGGTTCGCCATGAGTCCTTACGCCTCGTCTACAAGCTCCTGACTTCCGTCATGTTTATGAATACGAGTTTTCTCCTTATGTTTTTTTAGCTGCCGTTCCAGTTTTTCGACAATCTCGTCGACCAGCGCGAAGGTGTCGGGTCCTGTTCCGCTAGCAACGAAGGTGTGCTTACGATCTGCATGTACGATCATCTCGACGGCAAACTGCTCGGACTCGTGATCCAGTACGACTTCAATATTGTGAATGCGATCGTAAAAGCGAGGAAGTCTGCCGGCCTTTTCATGGACGTAATCTCGCACTTCGTCGGTTACTTCGACGTGGCGCCCGGTCAATCGTATTTGCACGCAACGTCCTCCTTAGCGCGAAAATTTCGCGTCAACATTTACCAAATTCTGAAAAACATGCACAACACGTTGCAATTTAGATACTTATACACCAACTACCCTCAAAAGCCAACCCCCTTTTGCACCAAAACAATCGAGCACAGACCTCCGTTGCGTCCGCAGAGGTCCGCCGCTGGCGCGGGCCCCATCTCTTCGAAGCCACGCTTATACAGAGTAGAAGTGGGTAACGTCAACCGTTGAGGATGGATTTGAAGTAATCTACCATCCCACGAATGGACGCAGAACTCCTGGTGGCATCGGAGCCGGCTTACCCGAAACGGGCGGTTTACTTTTCGACTATCATCGGTCTCCTGACTTTGGGTCTGGCGGGATCGATGTCGTGGCATCGTGCGGCAACCCCTCTAGGTTTTGAGGTGGGATCGGACCAATTCGGCCTATTTGTTCGTCCGCCGCGTGATTTCAAACCGGGAGATTTGCTGCAATCCCGGCGCGGTCCCGCGCTTCCGCTTTTTGGAAAAACTTCTTCGGGGCATGAGGTCACTCTGCTTTTGATTCAATTACGTGCGACCCAAGGGGAAACGCCTCTTGAATTGTGTCGACTGCTGCATGTTGATTTCGGCACGTTTCGGTTCTGGAAGTCCCAAACTGAAGATTTCACGGCCACGGATGAGCGGCTGGGCTCTGTCCCTGCCGTTCAAGCCATAGATGGCGAAAAGAGGATTGTCGTACGGGTCGCGGAACAGTCCGCGGGAACGGCATTTGCGGCGGTCATGATTCTCAGTTATGGAACGCTAGATCAGGGGTTATTGGACCTGTTTGAACTCGTCTGCCAGTCTGTTCGATTCTCGATTTGAGGGCCAACTTTCAAAACGATTGGTCCTATTTTTTTAACAGCTTAGGCCGCAGTCCATTCAATATCCGACTCATGAAAATCACGGGGTTATATCTGCACCAGACTTGGAGCCCCAATACGCACGGGTTCCACGGTGAGTTCGCGCCGGGTACCAAGCCAATTTCGCAGTTTTCCGATTTCAACGGGGGTATTTCCCGGAGTCATTAGTTTAACTGCGGCTGCAGCGTTGCCTAAATAGGCACACTGCATCACGTCGGAACCACTAGCCAAAGCCAAAGTAGAAGCGGCGAGAAGGGCATCGCCGCAACCGAGGCGGTCGATGGCGTGATCGGCAAACGACGGCAACTGTTCGCTCTTGAGTCTCGCGGACCAATCCGGAGAGTTGCGCTGCTGACTTCTCCTCTCAAAAACCACCATGCCCCGCTTGTCGAGAGTGACAAAGAGGT
>JBBTCX010000182.1:0-2922 GCA_038043045.1 Planctomycetota bacterium
CGCTGCCGTTGGAGTGCCACGTCTTGACGCTTCTGCTCAGCCGCAATGAGCGACTCTTTTTTAGCGTGAAACCCAATATGCCCAGCGCCCGCAACAAGGCCCGGTCTGTCATCTTGATCTTCAATCCCTCTTTGATCTCCCGCAGAGTCGCATCGAGACGCCGCTGCACCAGACGCTGCAACTGACCCATCTGGCGCTCGTTGAGCTTGGGCTTGCGACCCGGGTTCTGCGGAAACGCCGCGAACGAACCGGTTTCCTTTCGACGTTCCAGCAGACGGCGTATCCACCGTTCGCTGACCCCGAACCGCTTGGCGATCTGCACCCGCGTGCCCTCCCGGGCATCGCACGCCGCCACCACCCGCTCCCGCAAATCCATCGAATAAGGCTTCATGCCGAAATCCTCCCGCCATCCTGGCAAAAGGACTATCGGAAAACCGGCCTACAAAAGGTAAGTTGGCACTAGCAACAATCTCCAATTGACGAATGGAATCGCAAATGCGCACATTGTTTTGGCGCCTTCCGGTAACGGAAACGTCGGCATTGGAACGGCATCGCCGGCCAACAAGCTCGACGTAGAAGGTGCAGCCGTGATTGGCGCAACCTATTCCGGCACAACCGCCGCGCCACCTAATGGATTACTCGTTCAGGGCGACGTCGGCATTGGGACGGCTGACCCGCAGGCCACCCTCGACATTGATGGATCGCTTCGGTTGTCAGAGACAACCCTCCTCCCTACTTTCCATGATCCTTTAGCTATTACCAGCGAGCTTACGATAACCGCAGTACCGACCACGTTTGGTCTATCTGAGACGGCAGGTGTGATTTTTGACACTTTAGGTTCAGGTGGTCATGACATGTCGTTCAAAACGGACGGTCCTACGCGGATGACCTTCGCATCTGTCGGAGGCGATATTACCATGGGTCGAGTGGGCGGGGCTCTTGGTCCCCCGGGCGGCGACGGGAATCTGATACTCACGGATGACGCTTCGCGTAAGTCGATCCGTTTTCGGGCCGATGGCGCAAACAACGCTGGCGAGATCTCAATGTTTGCCGACGACGGTGTGACGGAAACAGTAGAAATACTGGGCGATGGCGGCGACGGCAACGCTCACCTGATACTTCGGAATGGCACAAGCGACACCGTGGTAGTCGACGCGGGCAGCCCCGGACAAGGTTCATCCATCGAGCTCTTCAACAGCGCGAACCCCCCCCAGAGGACAATCCTCATCGATGCCGAAGTTACTGATGGTGGCCCGAGCCGCATCATTACCGATGTCTTGGAGATCAATGGCGCCGATCTTTCCGAGAACTTTGAAGTGGCCGGCGATTCTGTCGCTGATCCGGGAAGGGTGGTCTGCATCGACCCCGTCAATCCTGGCGGCCTCAAGCTCAGTGATAAAGCTTACGATCGCACGGTTGCGGGGGTCATCAGCGGCGCGGGCGGCGTGCGCGCCGGAGTGCTCATGGGACAAGAGGGCACCCTCGCCACAGGCAAACACCCCGTGGCCCTTACCGGCCGCGTCTACGTCTGGTGCGACGCATCCGACGGCGCCATTCAGCCCGGTGATCAACTGACCACCTCCAGCACTCTCGGCCACGCGATGAAAGTCGCCGATCACGCGGCCGCCCAGGGTGCGATCCTGGGCAAAGCGATGACCCCGCTTTCGAGCGGCAAGGGTCTAGTCCTGGTGCTCGTCTCGTTGCAATGAGCCAATGACCATGACCAGCTCGCGGCCCGGCAGTGAATCGCTCGAAACGTGAGGATTACATGCTCTGGAAACACCGACATTCTAACATTCTGGCGGCTTATTTGCCGCTTGCTATCGAGGTGTTGAAAGTCGCGGCGTACGGGGCAGCATCGGAGTCTGCCCCTGGTCCCAAACGAAGTGTTCCCGAGCAGAGAGAGACTCGCGTCAATGAAGAAGAGCAGCAGCCCTCGCGCCAAGAAGTCTTCATTCAGATTCACGATTCGTTGAATCCGCTGGTCCAACCGCCTTTCACGATGCCCCTGACGTTTGACGAGGACGGGCTCCCATTAGGGTTCGTCTTGATTGACCGCGACATCCTCGTTCCCTTGGAATCTGCGTTGCGAGGCAATTTCGTTATGAGTCTCTGGCCGCAAAGAAGAATCCCCTTTCGCTTTGAAGACAACATCACCCCAGCCCGGCGCACTCTCGCCCGACAAGCCATCAGCGTCTGGGAAGAACTTGCGAATGTGAACTTTGTGGAACATGACAACGAGTTTGCCCACCTATTTTTCATGATTCCGCGATGGATTTAATCCCGGCGAATTATGCCCCTCCCGGGTATCTCGGCGTGCCGCAACCGATCGTCATTCGCGACTGGACCGTAGGGACCATCGTCCACGAACTGGGACACGTTTTGGGTTACTGGCACGAACAGCAGCGACTTGATCGCAACGATTTCATCCGAATCGAATGGCAGAACATCCCCGACGAAGCGGAGTTCAGTTTCATCGTTGTTCCGCTAACAGCGGATTACGGACCTTACGATTTCGGATCGATTATGCATTACGACCAGTGTTCGTTTTCAGACTGCGAAAATTGTGAAGGCGATCTCGACGATTGCCGTACGATGACCGTTTTGCCGCCCAACGACGCCGAGTGGCAAAATCTGATTGGGACCGTGACCGCGCCGAGCTTTTGGGACGCGCGGGTGATGTCCTTTCTTTATCCTTTCTCAGGCTGGCGATTTATCCGCGATCAAGGCGCTGACGCCAACAACGGCGGCACGCTCGTTTCGCCTTGGCGCTCGTTCGAGCATGGATATCAGAATATTCCGAATGGCGGCACATTATGGATTCTGGATGGTGATCGAACGATCGAAGGGGGTCGCACACTCGACCGTGCCATGACGATTGGCGGTGCCGACGATCGGGCGATTCGCGAAGTGGATTCAAGT
>JBBTCX010000183.1:0-7006 GCA_038043045.1 Planctomycetota bacterium
ATTACGGCGGCTACCCGATCGACCGTTATGAACATAGTTTGCAAACCGCCACGCCAAGAGCCGATTTCGCAACTCCAGCGCCTCCGCGTCAAAGTCCGCTCGCGGAAGGTTGATCGGAACATCGTTTCGGGTTCGCGGCCTCATCGTGATGGAGAGAGTCCGCGATTCAGTGGCGTCGTCGCCGAATCCCTTGCGAAACGCGAACAATTTCGGTCCGAAACATCGAAACGGTCGGGGTTCGTTATTCTCGCCGTCGCACTTCACCAATGGCCGACGCTGTTGAAATCCTTGGTTTAGGATTTTGTTCAAGTCCGCGCCCAACTCCGTATCCGCGCTCTTGTCGAATTCGTCTGCAACCAAGGTACCGGCGTAGGTGTCCAGCAATCGCAGCGTCGCGGCTGAGCTGGACCCGCCGCCGACAAACAACGGGCGATAGCACAAGGTACCGATCGTCTCCAAAGCACGCGACTTACCGCATCCGGCATCCGCCGTCCGAAACGCCAAGTAGGGCAGCTCATCGAACGTATCATAAAGCCACGTCAACAGAATGTAGTTGACGCCAATCTCTTCGGCCCCGTCGGGCAGCTCGACATAGCGGTGAATGAACGCCGCGATGTCAGCTCGGAGAATGGTTTCATTCTCCCCGCTCGGATCATGCTCCGTCGGCACGAAGACCGCGCCGGACACCCTTCCACCGGGCGAGACGATCCCCGCCGCCGACGACGGGATGACCAGCGTCGTTTTACCGATGGATACTGTTGATTCGCGGGTGACCGTCGCATCGATCCGGTGGAACACGATGAAATCAGGTACTCCTGCCTCTACGCTCCAAGCCAACTCTACAATCACGTCGTCATCGACATGGCTTGCAACCGGGCGTTCGTTCTTATCCTGATTCGCACCTTCTTGGGATACTCTGTCCATTTCGCGGAAGGTCTCTAACTCCAGCCGTTCAAGTTCCGCGGTGACATCCTTGGCACTGACCCGATGACCGTTGGTGAGTCGTTCATCACCCGCCCATCGATTCGCAAGTTTGCGTCTGCCGTTGCCGTCACCAGCCGTATATTTCTCCGTGGCAATCTCGTTACCGTTTCGACTGGCTACGAATGCGATCGTGCGCCGATCAATGACCCGCGAAACAATGGTGAAAGGCAGCGTCGAATCAGACATGTTGACCGGCCTTTCGCAGATTCCGTCGAACGTGGCGCGGGATGACCACTTCCCGTCCGTTGCCGTGGACTTGTGGGGGTCGGGTCGGTTCCGCGGGAGTTTCGATTGCGACGGTCTCTACCGGCTTGGGGGGTTCCGTGTTTCGTTGATGATGCTCTCGACGCAATCGACTTACATGGGCAAGTGCATCAGGTTGCCTACTGAACCGACTATGACAGTCCATACAAGTGTCGGCCCGACGAAAGTCCGCGATGGTTCCAGGTCGACCGAATTCACGTTGAAACCCGGTTCCGCTCAGTCGAAGGAATGCACCATTCAGGTCTGGTTCACGCAATGGGCAGTCTTCGGGTAGCGCATCGACAATCTGAATGCCATGAAGCTCGCATCGTGGGAAGGGCGATTGCAATTGGGAAAGTCGGATTGTAGAATTCATCTGCTAAGTTCTTTCACCCGCGCTCTCGGTTACAGCCGATCGCGGGTACTTTTTTGTGCCATCACTTTGGCACTCCTGACGCCTACCCGTACTCCAGTCCGCCGCGTCAACGGCGGATATTCTTTCCAGTTCAATGACCGCTCTCGCGTTCGCGTTCCGAAATCCATTCCATGATGGTGGATCGTCGCCAACGAAGCGCCCGGCCCGTCAGGCGAATCGCCTTGGGAAACCGCCCACAGCTCATCGCGCGTCGAAGACTCCGCTCCGACCAGCTCAAGTACGCCCGCACCTTGGCCGCGTCCCAAAGCGGGTCGTCACCGAGCTGCACGGCCTTGGGTTCCACGGCAGAAAGTCGAAGGGTCGTGGTCATCGCGCGGCCTCGTTTTCGATCGCGCCAGCGTTTCCCTTCGCGGCACGTTTAGCCAGCACGCGACGCACCGCATCAAGATTGAATTTCATCTTGCGACCGACCCGAAGACATGGAATTCGTCCGGCCTCTGCTTCCGATCGCAACCACGCCATTGGGAGCTTCAGTTGCACGGCAACCCCGCGAAGATTGGTCAAGTGGTTCATGCCCCAAGATTACGTGGTATGGGGGCTGGTTGCGTGGGTGGCTACAGGGGTGATTTGATGGGTGAAATCAGTTTTTTGGGGGTGACAGGCGATATGTTCCTTTGGTCTCACCCTGTACGATCATCGTTGTCCAAGCTGGATGATTTTTGAACACGTCACGTATTCGTTGAGAGTCGGCCACCTCGGCAGTCGCTAGAAGCGTATCACCTGGTTCATCCGGCGTGCCGTTTTCCCAAGGCTCCCAAAGTTGTTTCACAATCGCCGCTTGAGTGGCCGTGAAGGAATAATTCGTCCCATTCCAGCGAACGGACCGGAAGCCCTTCGAATGCCCCGTGGGTTTCTCGCCCGGTCCGGGATTATCCCCTTCCATTGTCTGAATCAAACGACTGCTTTCTAAGACCTGGTAACCAAGCGGTGTTACCTTGTAAGTGATTTCATGGTCACCAAACTTACTTAGCATTGGTGTCCCGTCGAATCTGGTGATCTCCCTGAAAGTACATTCTCCCTCAACCCAACATCGGAACGAAGCCTTTTTGCGATCGAAAACCAGGGTGATGACGGTGTCTTTGTCCTTGAGAAACAATGGTTTGGCAACCACCATTTCAAGGTACCCTCTCGCCACCGCATCGCGCAACCGGTCAGCCAGATCAGGAAGACGAAAAAACATCTCGATCAAGTACGGGGGCACGGAAGGGAAATAGTGTTTTCTGGCAAGCTCTTTGACTTCGGGTTTAGTCCGATGTTTCGGGTGCGGGGTCTCAACCGGTTCAGTCAAGCCGGATTTTATGACAGTTTCTAGGAAACCAAGTAGGCAAATATCGTTCGCGTCGGGGAGCACGCATCTACTCCGCCGGACCGATCCAAGCGCGTGGCCGGCGTAGATGCAGACCGGCGCACGCGCTCAGACCGCTTGGCGGGAGCGACCCGCCTTCCCGGTCGTGGAATTGTACCCACCGCCGCCAGTTGCCACAAAGGGCAAGGGCGGTCGTCACGGCAACCCTTTCGAAAAGAATCGGTCTTTTGGATCTTCTGCGGTCGGTCCGGGCTTCATCACCGGTCCAAGTCGAGCGCGGGAAACCGGGGTCAGTCCAAAATGAGGAGCTATCTTGAGGATCATGGACGTGGCCACCTTTTCGATGCGAAACCAGGGGTTGGGAATCTGCCGGCCGCGAGGTGTGGTTTTCACCAGGCCCTCGACGGCCAAATGCTCCGAAGCCATTCGAGACATGGCCACGTTGTGGCAATAGATTTCAAACATCGATTCATCCAACGGGGTCAGTAGACCGAGTTCGATGAGTCCCGGTGCCAGTTCTTCCCATACTGCCCGGACACGTTCGTCGTTGCCGATCCGTGCCGGCATTCGAACGCTACCCTTGGGACACCCAAGAGCGACTTTCCGGTGTCGATCCTTCCGATAGGTACCCCTTCGACGTGCAACGGCTTCGGTCATTGGAATCGGTCCGCGTGTTCCCATTTCTCATTTCCTCAAAACTTGACAAAAGGTGCGCAAGTCTACGCAACGGTCTACCCCTTGAGCGCTCCAAGGATTTCACCCACCCCCCGGCTTCACTGCCCGGCCAGCCGTCGAACGAAATCCCGAACCATTGCCCGGTCGGGTTCGGCAAGAGTCTTCCAAGCTTGAATTACGAACTCAAGATCGGGATCGAAATCGGATGCGGTTTTCGATGCCGGAGAGTGTGTTGCCCAAAAGCTATTACAACCCGGCGTACAACAGGGGGTTTTTGACTCTTGGTAAGTGTCGGTGGAATCGGTACTTACAATCGATGAGCGCCTGCCTGTGGAGCAGGATGTCGTAGGTTCGAGTCCTACCGTCGGTAGTGCCGTTTTCGACGCGAAAATCGCTGTTTTCATCGAGAAATCAGGCGTATTTTTAAGCGTCACACCTTGGCACACTGACTTCTTGCAAACCAGAATCAACCATCAGACCGACCCTTGCCTTGCTCGCTGCTGGACATGCTCAAAATGTCGGCTTATTATCCAACAATGAGCGGACCGGCGCGTCTGGCGGAAACGACAAGTATTACGATTCTTCTGGAGGGTCAAACATGAATGCGTACTTCCGTGCAATCTGGCGTCGCCCGGCGCTGGCTGTGACGATGGGAATGCTGGCTTGCGGCGTGTCGCTCGCCCCGTGGGCCTTGGCGGGTCATCAGGACGGCAAGGGCGACAAGAAGTCCGAAGGTAGGACGCAAGCCGAGTCGACGCCTGCCGACAAGAATGAATCAAAGGAAAAAGCCATGCAGGTCTTTTATCTCGAGATCGTCACGAAGAATGTGGACGAGGTGTGCGCCGCATACAGCGCAGCCGCCGGCGTGAAGTTCGGCAAGCCGGACGCCGGGCTGGGCGGTGCGCGGACGGCCTCCATGCCGGACGGCGGAATGGTGGGTGTGCGTGCGCCGATGCGCGAGACGGAGGCGCCGATTGTGCGTCCGTACTGGCTGGTGAAGGACATCAAAGCCGCCGTCGCAGCGGCCCAAAAGGCAGGCGGCCGGCTGGCGGTAGAGTCGACGGAAATCCCCGGCCACGGCACGTTTGCGATCTACGTCCACGGCGGGGTGGATCACGGATTGTGGGAGAAGTAGGGGGATTTGGGACTTCGATCGCAGACGCGCGGGGCCACAGTCGTGCCAGGGAGGTCTAGCCGAGCAGACGGATCCTGGCCCGCACGTTCATCCGGAGAACTATTCAATGCGCCGGGCGAGAAATGGGCGAACTTGGACAATGCGTTGTACGTTGGCCTGTGGAGGCGTCCGGGCAGTTCTTCGCTGGCGCGCCTGCTCGCTGAACACTGTGGTTGGTACGTCATCAGGAAACGAGGTCTTAGCTCACAAGCTTGAAGAGACGGTGTGTGTATGCCTCAGCGACGAGACGAATCAGGAACGTGGAGCGGTGACATAGGTCCCGAAGACAAACTCGGGCATTCGTCACCAGAATTTGTTCAAAGCACCCTCGATTTTCTCAATGCGTTCGACATCGTATTTCAGCGTGCGCGCGATCGCTGTGAGCTCGAGTTCCTCTTCTGCATTCTGCGACTTCAAGGAGGCACAAGTAATCCCGGCTGGGATCCGTTCGAGACGACAATGGAAGCGATTCCAGCGATAGAGAAGCTCCATCGTGAAAACCAGAATTCGGTAGCTAGCGGACACCTGGAGCTTTGGACGTACGGGCACGTCATGGAATCTTCGGCCCCGTGTGACATGCTCTTCAATCTCCTGCACGTAGCAAATGGCGGGCATTGCACATGGTCACCAACAAACTTTCCGCCGAAAAAAAAATAGCGGCTCACCGCAAAGCCCGGGAGAAAAGATAAAGCAGCTCCAAGAGCTTGCCGCATCGATGGGCTTCACTACGACGTTTGACGGCCTGAATCGGATTTGGGACAGGGACTTTCGGAACGCGGTATTTCATTCCGACCACGCAATTTTTGGTTCGGAAGTCAGAATCCTCTCCCCGGCCCGCACATACTCGATGACGGAGGTGTCTACTTTAGTCAATGGCGCACTAAGCTACCTGTGCGTCATTATGGTTCTCGAAATCTATCATAGGCAGAGCTATTCCGAGCCCCGCATCATCCCCACGTCGCCCCACTTCGCGGGGCACCCTGCTCTGCGCTGGGTCGTCATTGTTCGAGAGGGGCATGGCGTAGCGGGCGTGAAGGATGCGTGGTCTGTTGAGGAATTGCGGTCAGGCCAAATCCGTCTCCGTTTAGGCCGCTTTTCCCGGGCAGAGATTGAAATGCTTAACCAGGATCCCATGCTGGCGCTGCTCCCCGGTCGGTCAATGCCAAACGGAGTGTAACCGTTGGGCCGATTCGCGCATAGAAGTCGCGCTCGCCAATGCAGCCCTTGTGGCTGTTCCACGACGACGAAAACCGATACGACAGAAGCGCGGTCGAAGTCCGCCGTGTGAACGGCCAGCAACAGTCGGGATGCCCTAGCCGAGCAGACGGATTGCTGGGTAAAGTCGGGCATGCTGGTGCCAGCGTCCGAAGGTCATCCCAGTCTGAGCGAAATGGTTCGTTCCATGGTGCGGGCGCTCGCGCTGCATAACCTTCCAACTTGCTGAATGCCGCTGCAAGGTCTCCGTTCTGAATAGTGGCTTGTTTTTGGGCATGTTCGTTATAGAACGCAATCCAAACTTGGCGTGCTTCGGGATCGAGCCGGACATCAATGGGGGCTGTGCTACTATGGTCAGGGCGATATACGCGGGATCGCATCCTATCGCGTTAGCACCTTCGACGACGAAGCTTCGTACGAGTTCTGGCAATACGTGTACGGGGAATGATTGCCATGCCAGTGACGCTGATGCGACCGATTCCGGCATATGATGGGGAGCGCTGTCGACAAGCTGCGATAATTCATCGATCGAATGTGCTCGTAGCCAATCCGACACGTCGCCTTTTGGCGGGAGTTCCGCAAGTTCAACGATGCGAACATCGGCGGCTTTGCCATGCAGACTTTTGGCAATGTCGTTGGCATGCTTGCGTCCCGCATCATCGTTATCGGGAATGATGCAAACGCGACGACCATGCAAGGGTTGGTCGTTCATCGTGAACCATTTTCCCGGGCCGCCCGGATTGCAAGTGGCGACAAGTCCTGCACCACGTAGGCGTTCCACATCCTTTTCGCCTTCGACAATGAAGACCCAAGACGTGGATTCGGATTGAAGGAGTTCGGGCAACCGATAGAGAACACGCCGGACACCATTCAGATTCGGAATGTATCCGCCGTTTCCATTAGGACGCCTTTGACTAAAGCAAACTATGTTTTTGTGTAGCGGTTTTTGCCGATAGTTCTTCTGCCAAGGATG
>JBBTCX010000184.1:0-22675 GCA_038043045.1 Planctomycetota bacterium
GTTCAACGCGGGTTTGATTCCCAAGATCGTCTGCGCGTCCATGCCGATGACCTCCAAAGTTCAGATTCGACGCGCTCCTCCGCGCGCCCAACCTGCCATCGACACAACGCATCACGTTTCTTGAGCCTTCTTAGCGGTGTAGTGTTACAAAGGCTTCTCATCAAGCGAATCCGTTACAGTACAGCCCGCAGTAGTAAACAAGTCCACTACCCGATCACTCCCTAGGCGGGACCGCCTCCATGACTGCGGTACGCACGGGCGAATCACTATTCGTGAGAAGGTCAAGGGCTTGCCGTTGGACGTCGCGGGCGCGTTCGACTTGACCGTCGGCGAGCAGCGCAAGCATGAGTTCTTGTAGCGGCTCAATACTTTTCCCGTTCGTGAGTGTGACAGCACGCTCTGCTAGGGACACTGCTTTCACCATGTTTCGCAAATCCGGTGGAACCGCTTGGCGTATCATGCTGCTGTAAGCCAGCAGTCGAGAAGCCGGCACGTCGGGGCGCGACGTAATGGCTTCCGCGATTCGGATCGCTTCTTCGGTCAGCGGTCGCACACTCTCGCCCGCGCCGTGTTCGTAGCGGCGGATCGCAACTGCGTAGAGGTTCTCGAACTTCTCCTCCAGTGCGTTTACCGAACCACCAGACTTGGGAAGGAAGACCTGGTCCATGTAGTCGAGACGGCGTTGCAAGTATTCGTCCTCCGTGACCCAATCATCCATTCGCCTCGCGAGGTCTGCCTTGATCCCCAGGGTTTCCCAACTCAATTCCAGCCTCAAGGAGTCCATCGGTTCCGTGACGACGATCTTCGTTAGAGTTCGTTGCGCCTCGTCTACCAACCGAGCTGTCTCGTCGGAATCACCGGTTGCCGAAAGCACAGAGGCCATCAACCGATAAGCGACCGCAAGGTGGTTGAGGTAGATCGGATTGTCCCCTTGCAGCGCCACCATCTTCTCAGCGAACTGAACTGATTCTTCTGCCAGCGTTTGCGCTGCGAATAGGTCTCCGAGCGTCTGCGCCCGTTCCGCTTGAAGACGCTTCATCAAGTAGAGCCCGAACCACCTTTTCGGGTTCTGAGGCTCCAACGACACCAGACGATTAAAGCAGGACGCCGCCAAAGCAAGTAGCTCATCTCTCGGTGGCAATTCCGGTGATTGGTCGGAGAGAAAGCTCAACCGCTCATAGCTCCAGCCAAGATTGTCGCCCAAATGCCCGTTCGTCGGTGCTCGCCGCACGAGGTCTTCGTCGATATGAAGGGCTTCAATGTAATACGCCAGTTGTTCGGAAAACTTCCCCTCGTCGCCATAGCTGTCTCCAAGGCGAACGAGATTAATCGATAGATCGCTCCAACTTTCGAGGTCGTCCGGGTTTTCAGCCACGACCTTCCGGTGAATTGCCTCCGATGATAGAAGACTCGCACGACCCTCATCCCGCCTACCGAGATCAAGCGCGACGTCGCCGAGAAGGAACAGCATTTGACCGAGATCCGCCTGGACCGCTGGATCGTCGGAGCGCTCGTTGGCGAGTGGCACCAAGTTCGCGTAAGCCAGCTCCAGGACCGGACGAGTACCCGCGTCGCCTCCCACAGTTTGGGCGAACTGCGCCCTCATTTCTCCGAGAACGGCCTTGACTGTCTTGTTTACAAGGTTGAACTTGCTCCGAGCATCCTCAGCGTGCCGCAAGCTAGCGACCTCCGCTACCCGCGCCCGTCGCAGAAGCAGCGTTGCGGTGACCGTCGCACCGGCAAGAATGACCAAAATTAGCGAGGCAGCAGCCACGCCTACGCGATAGCGACGCAGCTTTTTTCTAAGGACGTAGAGCGTGCTATCCCTCTTGGCTTCGATCGGCTCCCCACGCAAGTAACGCCGCAAGTCCCGTCCAAGCTCACCGGCGGTTTGGTAGCGCCGGTCCTGATCCTTATCCAGGCAGCGAAGGATGATGGTTTCGACATCGCTGTCGATCCTTGCGTTCAACAAGTGTGGTCGTATCGGGTCCGAACGCGATATGGAGGAAAGTACTTCCGCAACCCGTCCGAGGACTTCGTACGGAAATCTCCCCGTGAGCAGCTGGAATAGGATGACGCCGAGCGAATAGACATCTGTTCGAGTGTCAACGCGATCCCAATCGCCGCGGGTTTGTTCCGGGCTAGCCCATGGAAGTGACCCGACGAACTGCCCCGTCTCCGTGATCGACGCAGCAAACCTGAATTCTCCGTTGTCATTGTGTTCAACATCTTTCGCCAACCCGAAGTCCAAGACTCGCGGCGTTCCGTCGCTCGTGACGCGAATGTTGCTGGGCTTCAGGTCGCGGTGAATGATGCCTTTCAAGTGCGCGGCCTGCACCGCTTCGCACACCTTGGCGAAGAGATCGAGTGTAGATCGAAACGGCAGATTCGACGCGCGCACGAATTCATCGAGCGCCACTCCGTCGACAAAGTCCATCACGAAATAGTTGTAGCCTGCCGCAATGCCGCTATCGGTGATGCCAACGATGTTTGGGTGGTCCAATGCCACGAGAATCCGTGCCTCTCGCGACAAACGCTCGCGATCCGCAGCACTGGCAAGTAGGCCATCTCGAAGCACCTTCACTGCCACGGTTCGACCAGTTGAACGCTGGGTCGCCCGAAACACGATGCCCTGACCGCCCCGATGGATCATTGGTCCAAGGTCATATCCCGAGAATGAGTACGGTTGAAATAGGTGGGCCGAGGCCGAACCATCGCTCTTGCGCGTGCGATCGGTCTGATCCAGCGCGTAGTCTACCAGGTTCCACGCTACCTCATCGCTCGAGTCCCGTTGGTTCGAATTACCCGTCATATTTCAATCTTCTCACTCGTACAGGCGGAGAAAATGCGGTCCGGTTCATGCCGTTCCACTGAAAAACCGGCTCGTGTCCCCCAGAAGTTCGCGGAGGCGGTCGAAGGCTCGCGCTCGAAGCATGTGTACGGCTCCTGTGCTTCGAGGCGGCTCGAAGGCCGCCGCCACATCCACGATACTACCCCCCTGCAAATCGTAAAACCGAATAGCCCTCTGATAATCCGGTGGCATGCCGGAGAGCGCGCGTTCGAGCAGGTCGGCAATTTCGGACCGCCGGGCGCCGTACGTGGGAGTCGTGTCGGATCCGACGAATTCAGCAAGAAACGTGGCCGCCGATTCTTCAAGGGAGGCTCCCACGTGCTTTTTGCGGGGCGGCCGCCGCGCCGCGTTGAGGGCGCGGATCGCATCCTTCAGGTTATTCTCGGCAACGACTTTAAGCCAACGGAGCAAACCCTCAATCGTTCTCTCTTCGAGCGTGCCGATTCGTAGGCAGCCTTCTATGTAAGTCACTTGAAGCACGTCGTCGATCGCTACGGCCGATTGGTACGCCGACCCAATTCGTCCGGATAGATGTCGGCGAAGCTCCGGGTCGCAGGCGACCAGCACTCGCCCCAAGGCTTCACGTTCGCCCTCCAGCGCGGCCGTTAGTGTATCCGCTTCGACCAACATTCTTCTTTCCGCCGCCAACTCAAACCATGGCCCGTCCGAGTCACCGTCCAAGCCCCAGTTCCAATCACCCGACGACCGTCCTTTACCACTCCCGACATCTTAACAAATTTTTCCGATTTTCGCGTGAACGCCACATAGAAATCTGCGCCTAGGCTAATGAGGGCCGAAGCCGACACTGCGGATTTTCGTGGCAAAAGCCACGCAGCCCTGTGCGCGAAAATCGGTTGTAACGAAAAAAATGGAGAACTCTGCTATGCGTCACTGTTTCATGATCGAATCGGTCTTGTTTCTAGTATCCGTTGCGTCACTGAGCCCGGCCGACATCATCGTGCCCGGTGCCGATGGGTCGGACGGGCCGTTCACCCCAACGACAAACGTCACGGTCGATCTTTCGGCTGCAATTCCTCGCGTTTGGGATTCGGAAAGCCAGATCGCCGGCCGTGGCGTATACGACTACGATAAATGGGCGGTAGTTTTCAAATATGCGTCTGTCTCAATTCCGGCCAACGTCTCCGTAACGTTTACAAACCACCCCTCGCGGGCTCCTGTTGTCTGGCTCGTGGACGGTGACGTGACGATCAATGGCAACATCAACATTAATGGCAAGAATCAGAATGGTCCGAATCTTGCGCTTTCTGAGCCAGGACCCGGTGGTTTTCGCGGAGGTCATGGAAACTCTCCCGGTAACGACGCGTCCGCTGGATATGGTCCCGGTGGCGGTGGCGCTGGGCAACACGGCGGCAGCTATGCGCCGACGTACGGGAATCTCGCCATTCTACCACTGATCGGGGGATCGAGTGGCGGAGGACAACGTGTTGGTCAAGTCACAGGCAACTCCGGAGGTGGGGCTGGGGGCGGCGCACTCCTGATCATTGCAACCGGTACGATCACAGGAAACGGCACTATTTCGGCGAATGGCGGTTCGGGTGCCGCGAATTGCACGTTCGGAGTAAACGGCGGCGGAGGTAGTGGCGGTGGCATCCGACTTGTCGCCGACCGTATCATCGCACCATCTGGGTCGAGCCTTCAGGCAAGCGGTGGCAACGGTTGTGGCGGCGGCAACGGCTCAGTGGGGCGAATCCGCCTTGAGGCCAATCAAATAACGCTCGGAGGTACAGTATCACCCGCCCCCACACAAGCAGAGGTCGGGGACCCGCTGCAAATCTGGGCAGACATGGCTCCGCGCATTCGTATCTCATCGGTCGGTACAGCTCAGGTCCCCACCGATCCACGTGCCGGTCTGGATTTTCCAGGCGCCGACGCAATCCTCCCCGATGTTGACGAGCAACTAGTCGTAATTGAAGGAGCGGATCTTCCACTGAACTGGCTAGTGGATGTCCGGATGCTACCCAGATACGGGCCCGAAGTCCGAACAACTGCGATTCTTACAAGCGGCGATTTCCAAGCATCAATCTGGCACGCCACGCTTCCGATACCCGATGGTTTCGCTGCAATACAGGCTCGGGCCTACGATCAGACGGCCGCCACGGCCAATGGCGAAGAAGTAGAACAACCGACTGACTCTTCAACGGCCGATGAGTAATGCTTGGCATTGTCGATGTGGACCGCCCCACGTGTTGTTTCCGGATACTGTTTGTGAGGGAACCTACCATGCGCTTTCGATCGTGCAAAAACTGTGCCATGCTCTTGGCCACCGCCATCGGGTGCGGCGTCAATGTCCGACACTCTCTTGCAGAGAGTGCAGCAACCGCCAGCGTCGAAGTCACTAATGCGATCTCCCGAGAGGTGAGCGTTTTCCGCCCTGGAGCCACGCTGACGATCACTGATGTGATCTCGCGCGAAGTGAGCGTCTTCAAGGCGTTCCCGATACCAGAAATTAACGATGCGATTTCCCGCGAGGTCTCGGCCTTTTCGGTCATTCCGCTCACGCTGGGGACGCCCCACGATGGTATGCTATCCGTCGGATCGTTCTTGTACTTTCGCGTGACGACTCCGCCCGGTGAAACCGTGCGCGTCACCCTGCATCACGACAGCCCGACGGCCTCCACGGAACTGCTCGCCAACTTCGGCGCCACGCCGGATAGCCTCAGCGCTCAATTCGCCGGGGAATCAATCGGCACGGACACACGAGAGCTTGTCATCCCAACCACCCAGGCAGGAACCTATTTCATCCTCGCCCGCACAAATAGCGATACCAACCCCAACGCCTCAAAGACATTCGACCTCGTTGCCACGACCGCCTTGTTTGGCATCGACCGCGTGACGCCCTCCACCGTCGGCGCAGGCGTGGCTACGCTTACAATCAAAGGCGCTCGATTCGACGATTCAACGACCTTCGCCGTCCGCGATCCGCAAACGGGATTCGTTCTGAATCCCACCGCCGTGACACTCATCGACGCCGCGACGGCACGGGTGACGTTCGATTTCTCAACGCTTGGGCAGCATGCCCATGATGTTGTAGCCGAGCGCCCCGGTGGACCTTCTTCCTCGCTTCCCGTTGCCCTGCGGATCGAGACTCCGACCGCCCAGAACCGCATCGAACTAACGCACAATGTCCCGCGGGCGCTCCGTGGCGGGCGCGCGTTTGACGGCACATTCTCAATCAAGAACTTGGGCAATGTCGATATTCCCGTCGTTCTGCTCCTCCTCCTTGCGCCGAATGATGATGCTGTCGAGCTGGGTTTGCCCGACATCCCGGGTACAGACATCGAGAACTTTGGAGAGAACAAGGGGTTTCTTCTGCTCTTTTCTAACGTCGGACCAGGCCAAACTCGCACGGTTGCTGCGTCGATTCTCGCGCAGCAGCCGTTCCCCGCCCACGGACTTCTGAGCGTCCGTGCACAAGCAACACCCTACTCATTAGGTGAATTCCGCGACGGCCCACTTTACGCTATGTCCGAACAATTTCGACACACGCTTATGAATACACCGAACCTCCCCGCAGCGGTGCTCGACGTCGCGAGTGATCCTCAAGAATGGTGGGATCGTGTTCGAGAGTACTTCGACGCTACTGGGTTAACGCCGTTCGTAAACCAGCAACGCGTAGCGGGCCACGTCGTAGAACACGTTGTAACGGCGATGAGCTGTGGTTTGTTCTGCCTTTACTTTTGTGACTTCGTTGCAATCGCCTTTCCACCAGGAGCGTGGGCGTTGCCTCTATGTATTGCATCGTGTGAAGGCGCTTGTACGTTGTGTGTCCTCTACCCAGCTGAGTGCGTTGTGTTGATCATATGCGTGACTGCCATTCTAGAACCTACCGTCGCCGGAGAAGTACTCTGCATACTTGCCGAGATTCTATACGCCTGGGATCCCAACGAGAAGGATGGTCCCGCTGGCTTCGCAGGTCCGAAGTACCTGGCGGACGACATCGCCCTTGAGTACCGCGTGCTTTTCGAGAATGTGGCGACGGCTACCGCTCCTGCTGCGGAGATTCGGATCACGGATGAACTAGATGCATCGTTGGACCCGACCACAGTGCGTTTTACGCGAGTCAAGTTCGGCGACGCACAACTCGATGTCCCGCCTGATCGAAACGCCATTCAAACCGTCGCCGACATTCGCGACCCACAAGGCGAACAAGACTTACAAGTTCTCGTCGAGATTATGTGCGGCGTCGACTTGCCTAACCGGCGCGTATGGTGCAACCTCACCGCTCTCGACCCGGCCACTAGGCAGCTTCCCGCCGATCCGACGCTGGGGTTTCTGCCGCCCAATGTCAATGCGCCCGAAGGCGAAGGATTCGTCGAGTTCACAATCAAGCCGCTGCCCGATACACCAACGGGAACGGTTATCCGCAACAAGGCGAGTATCACTTTTGACTACAACGACCCGATTATCACGAACGAAGTTTTCAACACGATTGATGCGGGAGCGCCAACATCTGCGGTCGGGTCGCTTCCCGCGCAGATTGCATCGCCGTTCGTCGTTCGCTGGGCGGCTCAAGACGACGTTGGTGGATCTGGTCTCGCGGTCGTGGACGTGTTCGTGAAAACCGATGAAGGCCCCTTCGTCCCGTGGCTTTCAAATGCGAGCGACTGGGCCTATTTCAGCGGTGAAGTTGGCAAGACCTACTCTTTCTACGCCCTGGGCCGCGACTTCGTCAGCAATGTCGAGAATGCCCCGGCAATTCCCGACGCCGTAACGGTTGTGACTTCGCTGCGCCGACCCGGCGACGTGGATTTCGACGGCGATGTGGATCTGGTTGACCACCAGTCATTTGCGCAGTGCTTCCGTGTGAACGGTCCGGACAGCATCGGCGGCCCAGACGCCCAAGTCACGTCGGCGTGTGCCGAGGCCGACCTCAACATCGACCGCCGCGTTGACTTGGCAGACTTCGCGATTTTGCAAAACGGCTTCATGTTGCCTTGAGCGATCTGACGTTGTGGGCATGAAGCCCCGTCGACTACCATGACGGAGATTCGGAGACGGTCTTGGTTGAGCGCAGTCGGATGTAATCGCTTCGGAAGCGCCGTGAGGGTGCTCTACTTTGACCACGCGGGAAAGGAAACAAGCGATGATGAGCGTGCACAGGTGGGTCAAAGGAACAGAGCGCACTCTACGAAATTGGGTGGTAGGGCGGCATCCGATAACCGGATTCTTGTTGGCAATGGCGGCTCCCGTGATTGCCTCAGCGCAGACCCTTCCGGGCTACGTGGCTACAGAATTCGCCCAAGTGCCCATTCCGAGTTACATGTCGTTTGCATCGGACGGCACGTTGTACGTGGGTAACACCTTGGATGGAGTTGCCACCAAAATCTGGCGCGTTACTATTGCCGGGGCTGCATCTCCTTTTGGTCCAAATGATCCCGCAGAGATTTGGGATCCCGACGCAGTTTTGGTGGATCCCACCGGGGCCTTCACTCTCACTCCCGGGGCCGTACTCGTTGGCGGCCTAGGCCCTGGAGCAATTGCGGGACGCATAGGCTTCATCGATCCGGTTGATGAATCTTACACTGTTCTCTTTGATGCTCCAAGCGTTCGCAACCCTGGTGAAATGAAATTTGATTCGACCGGCCGACTGATCTACCCCGGGCAAAACCACCCATCCATTGGCCAAACGAACGCGATCATGCAGAGTTCAGGCGCGACGCCGCAGGTTCTCGTGGACAACATCTTCGCCGTTGCCCTAACGATTGACTCAACGGACCGGATCCTCACCGTGAACGTGAGCACCGGCGCGTTGCTACGGTTTCTCCCCAACGGAACATCCGACCCGTTGCCCGTCCCGGTATTCCTCGCGCCTACCACGAGTTCCCTCGAGCGGGGCGTCGGAAGTCGGTTCCCTGCCTACCTGTACGCAATTGACGACGGAGACTTTCTGGCCATAGACGTGAATGGAAACTCGCAATCAATCGGGTCCGGGTTTTCACCTTACCTGGACTTCGCATTCAACCCCGCCAACGGGCTGCTCTACCTCTCCGATCCGAACGCGCAGCGCATTGTCCGCCTTGATCCCGATTGCGACAATAACGGCATCCCAGACCAGAGCGACATCGCCAACTGCCCGCCTAACGACCCGTCGTGCGGCGACTGCAATGCCAACAACATTCCCGACGAATGCGACATTGCCGAGTGTCCGGGTGCGCCAGCCTGCGAAGACGGCAACAGCAACGGCGTGCCGGACGGATGCGAGTCCCAGCCGATCCCCGCGGTTTCCACATGGGGCCTCGTCGTCTTGGTGATTGGCCTCACGACGGCCGGAACGTGCGTGTTTCGACGGCACTGTGTAACATAACACCGATCCAAGCTACTGCGACGGCAAGTGAGTTGCGAAAGGAGGACACAGATGATTCATCTCAAATCCGCGCGGTTCTTCGTCGTTGTTATTTGTAGCGCTGCTACCTCGACAAGAGGCTACGAATTCAAATTCCCCCGGACATTGTCCGCACCGCCAGCCACCAATCCGGCCGACACAAACGTCTCTTCTTGGTGTGCTGATCCCAACGCTCGGCCCTACATGGTTTCCACCCCTGCCGTTGTGGCCGGACGCGACGGAACCACCATCAGCCAGTTGTCCGATCCAACGCACTCGGGCGTGGCGGCGTATATCGACATTCTTTCCGCGAGCATAGTTCAAAACGGCGGGGTGCTGACATTTGTCGCGGAAACTCGCGGAGTGATTCCAGCCAGCGTTTCCGGCGGCGGTGAATTCATTCGTTTCATCTGGTTCGTCGATGCGGACCAGAACTCGTTCACCGGCCAGCCGCACGGCAGCGTCGGAAGCGAGTTCAACGTCCGTGCGGTCATAGACCCAAGCGGCATCAATGGATATGTCGATGTAACCGGCGCCCTGCCGGGTGGCGGATTGGGCAGCGTAACCATCGTTGGTAATCGGATCGAAATGGCCGTCCGCTTGCCGCAAATCGCGTCGCCGGGCACATACAGTTGGGCAACGGAGGCCTGTGCAGCAATCGGAGGGCCTTCCGAAATATGCCAACCCTTGACCTCTTCGGCGACGGCCACCACGCTACCCTACTCGCCGCCCGCTTCCGTAGAACTTTTTCCTCCGCTGCTCATGCTCTCGCCAACTGGCCCGAGTACCGGGCAACTTCAGGTAACCATCCGCGACGAAGCCGGCAACGTCCTCGACAACGCCGATTATCAATTGAGCTTCTCCATCAGCAACGAAAACGTTGCAACCGTGGACGGCTCCGGACTGGTAACCGTGCATGCAACCCCAGCTGCATTCAATGACACACCGTACGTAACCGCCTTCGCAGACGGCATTCCATCTAGCAACGCATCCGTGATTCGAAGCACTGCAACCGACTTTGGCTTGTCGCACCAGGTTTATCCCGGTCAACACGTCGAATTCTACCTCCCACCCCTGATTGAGGGCGTCGATCTGGACGCGCTAACTCAGTCCTATCAGGTCGTCGAGGCCGCGGACCTAGCCTATTTATTCGAGCAAATCTACACGCGGACCGTGACTTTCGGCGGGGGAACACAACAATTTGTACTGGACATTGCAAACGATGGGACCGAACCGTGCGGACTGAGCGGCAATCCTGTCCGACTCGGCTGGCAGTATGGCACGCCGATCCACAACAGTTGCTACATCGTCAACGACCCCGCCCACCGAGTCCCGCAATGGTTTATCATGTGGCACGAAATGGGCCACAATTTCACCTTGCAATCCACAGGTTTCGTGGACTTCGCATTTTCATATGGTCCCCTGACTGGGACATACATCGAGGGGCTCGCCACGCTTGCGGCGATGACGGCATGGAAATCCATCGAGACCTGTGCGCCCGGCCTGACCGAGACTGTCCGAATGAACATCGCCCAGGAGACTCTCAGCTCGGAACAAGCGTTTCGCGGCGCCTTGGCCGCGCATCAAAACAGCGGGGTACCCTATGATAACATGAATCCGGATGTTCTAGACGGCATGCTTCTCGAATTGCACGATGACTTTGGAAATAGCGTATGGTTTGATTTCTTCAGTTGCTTCCTTCCCCAAAATGAACCCTTGTCGTGTGCGATCACCACGCGCGAGCAACAGGCAACTTTTTTTGTCGCGGCGTTTAGCGTCTCAACCGGCCAAGACTTGCGATCCAGGTTCGCGACCGATTATGGGTTTCCAATCGACAACGCCGCATGGCCAACCCTGCTTAGCTGTGCGCAAGTCCGGATTGCGGCACGCCCTTACGCCAGTGTAGACTCGGATGGCGACGGAATCTTGAACACTTGTGATCCATGTCCCACGCTAGCCGGTCCTTCATGTAGCGTCCCGGCGATGAGCAACTTGGGAGGGATCGTGTTGGGAGTCCTATGGGTCACCGTCGGCGGTGCTATTGTCAAGAAGAAATATGCCCGAGCTTTACAGCGAACGATCGCACCGAGCGTCGGTTTTTCGCCCTCTATCGAACCTTGGCGTTTCATCAGGTCCGAGAAGACCGTTCCTGACTAAGGCCGTTGTGATTCAAACCGATCAAATCTAAATGGAGTCTTCTTGCTGGCCATGCCGTGGGATTGCGGAGCACGCATATTGTCCGCGTCTGTTCTACTACATGACGGTCGAAGGCGTTTTCCTGCCCAGCGCCGATACTGAACAAGGCGCGAGGGTCCACACACGCGTAGATCGTCCGAGCGAGGCTCCGCCTGCGGTCGAAGGTGATGGCAAGAGAGGCGGGCGAAGAAAGAAGACTGTTGAAAAAGTCGAACAAGTTGAACCCGAAGCCGATCCCGACCGCCCGCGATCGGTGCGTAGCCTTGCCCTGACCAGTGACCGGCTCGGGCTCACCGCCAAACTTGATTTGGCGGAAATTCAAGGCGTGACCGCTGTCCCGGTCGAGTACCGCAAGGGGCGGCCCAAACGTTTTGGGGAAGTTGTGGAACCCACGGATGAAATGATGGAGCAACCTCGGTTGCTTCCCGGTCCGGAGCCGTGGCCCACAGACCGCGTGCAGGTTGGGCTGCAAGCGATTTTGCTCGAAGATGCGGGTTATACCGTTACCGAGGCGTACCTCTATTACGCCTCCGAGCGACTTAAGCTTCGTGTCGTTGTGGACGACGCGATGAAGCGCGACGCGGTGGCTGAGTTGGAGGCGGCCAAGCGAACGGCGGAAGGGCCGCGTCCACCGCCGCTGGTGAATGACCCTCGTTGCCCGCGCTGTTCCCTTCAGCCGATCTGCCTACCGGATGAAATCAACCATCAACGTCTCGTGGCCCTGACGGTCAATGGTGAGATCGGGAACGATCAATGGACGCCACGAAAACTCTGGCCACCGCGTGATGACGGCATACACGTCGCGTTGCAGCGCGAGGGCATTCGCGTTGGGGCACGCGGGCAGTCGGTTCGGGTGACAGGCAAGGATGGTGAGTTACTCCGCGACTTACCACTTGCCAATGTGGAATCACTGGCGGTATTGGGTGGGGTTCAAATATCAACCCAGGCCCTATCTGTATTTGCGGATCATGAAGTGCCTGTTGCGTTCATGAGTCCCGCAGGGCGGTTGGTGGCGATGATGGACCCACTGGGGCCGACTAGTGCGGCGGTCCGAGCCGCGCAGATTCGCGTGCTGGATCGTCAAGAAAAATCACTGGAGCTGGCCCATGCGGTGACTCTCGCCAAGATCGCCAACCAGCGAACGCTGCTCATGCGCAACCACGCTGCATTGCCGCAGAGAGTTGCGTCGGACCTTCAGAACTGTATGGCTGGCGCAGAGCGGGCGAATGATCTGAACGAGCTTCGCGGACACGAAGGCAACTCCGCCGCCATCTACTTCGCGCATTTCGCGGGAATGTTCAAGCAGGGCGTAAGCGAAATCGGCGCCCGCTTTGATAGCAACGGTCGTCAGCGAAGACCACCGCCCGACCCGGTAAACGCAGTACTGTCTTTTGGTTATTCAATGTTGACCAACGAATGCACTGCGGCATGTCGGCTCGCCAGTTTGGAGCCGACCATCGGTGCGCTGCACGCCACACGCCCGGGTCGGCCAGCGCTCGCCCTGGACCTGATGGAGCCGTTTCGTCCGCTGATCGCCGATTCGGTCGCCATTTCCGCGTTCAATCGCGGCGAGCTTACGGAGGGGCATTTTCTTGACACCGCTGCGGGGTGCGCCCTTACGGATGCCGGCCGGAAAGCGTTCTTCTCGGCCTACGGTCGCCGGATGGACACCGAAGTGACACATCCGGCGTTTGAATACCGGCTCAGTTATCGCCGAATGCTCATGTTGCATGCGCGGCTGATTGCCGCGTGGCTTCTGGGAGAAGTGCCCACGCTGGCGTTTCTGACGACGCGATGATCCGAACTGCGACCGTCAGGGAGCAGTCTCCAATTGGCGTGCTATTCGAATTCTTGTTTCCAGGGTTGAGGATCCAAGCCATGCGCCGTTGCTACCTGGTTTGCTACGACATACGCAACGACAAACGTCTGCGCCGTACGCACAAACTCATGAAGGCCTACGGCGAGCCGTGGCAATACTCGGTTTTCTATTGCACGCTTAAGCCCATCGACCGCGTCCGTCTAGAAAACGACCTCAAAGAGATTCTCAATCTGAAGGAGGACCAGGTCCTCATCGTGGACCTCGGCGGCAACGAGGAGGCTGCCCGGGAGTCGGCCACGGTGGTAGGACAAGGTTTGCCAAAAGGCGATACTGGGGTAGTCGTCATTTGACCGAGTTTCGGTTACTTTTTTGGTATGGCCCGTCAATTAAAAACCGATTCAAACGGTGCATCGGAACCTCAGTATCCGCAGACCCAGCGGGCGTACACCCTCCGCCTCCGCGGCATCGATCCGAAGAACAACTCTTGGCGCGACGCGCTCTGGGCTACCCACGAGGCGATCAACAAGGGGGCCAAGGCGTTCGGCGACTGGCTGTTGACGCTCCGCGGAGGGTTGAGCCACGAACTGGCCGAGCCGCCGCCACCCGCCAAGGGCAAGAATCGCACCGACGAGGAAACGGCCGCGCTGAGGAAGTACAGCCGCATCCTTCTCGCGCTGTCGTGGCTGAGTGTCGAAGATGAACATGGCGCTCCAACGGGAGCCGTCCGCGTCACGACCGGCAAGGCTGCTCCGTCCGAGCGCAAAGACAAAGTCCTGGACACCTTCCGATCGATTCTAACCGCACGCAGAATCACCAAGCTGGATATCGAGTCGTGGATGGCGGATTGCGCTGACTCGCTGTCAGCGAAGATCCGCGACGACTCCGTGTGGATCAACCGCAGCGCTTGCTTCGATCAGCGAGCGATCGAATTGAAGGGCTTGAGCCGCGAATACGCCGCCGAGGCGGTTTTGTCGTTCTTCGGCCCAGTCCATGAGTACTTCAAGCTCACCAGCGAGGAGGATTTTGCTGGTCCCGCCGCCGGTAGTGATGGTCCCGAGTTCCGAACGCTCGCACGCCAATGGGCCAGTACGAACTTCGGCACTGGCGAGAAGACCGACACCGGAACGATTACGACCAACCTTCGCATACTGGCGAGGGCTGACCTCGCGCGGTTGGCCGACACCAGCAAAGAAAAGCTGATCTCCGAGTTGTCGAAGAAGCTCGGCGGTGCAACTACCGACATCGACGGATTGCGCGTTGCCATCGGCTGGAAGACGGGGCGTTTTTCCAAGGGTCGTTTGGCAATCGAGAACCTACCGGATCGGCTCACCAAGACATCCATCGAGACGATGCAGCAGAAGTTTCTGGAGGAAGCCGACGCAAAGGAATCATCGAAGGGTTTGCGCAAGGTTCCCAAGTGGATGCCTTCGCTTCAGGAATCAATCGAATCAGCGTGCGGCATGCCATTCAAGATCGGTGATGATCGCGACCATATCAGTGAGTTCTCCGTAATGCTCGACCACGCCGCACGCCGGGTGTCAATCGGTCATTCATGGATCAAGCGAGCGGAGGCGGAGCGAAGGCACTTTGAAACTGAAACGCAAAGACTCGACCAGGTTCCGCCCACAATCAAGACGTGGCTCGACAAGTTCGTGCAAGATCGCTGCGAAACGTCGGGCGCCTCCGCTGCCGGAGGCGAATACCGAATTCGCCGACGGGCGATAGAAGGTTGGGATGAGGTCGTGAAGAAATGGAAACGGGCCGCATGCAAGACCGAGGACGACCGTGTCGCCGCAGTACGTGAGGCACAGTCTGATCCTGAAATCGACAAATTCGGCGACATCCAACTGTTCGAGGCGCTCGCGGCCGCCGATGCGGAGGGCGTGTGGAGGATCGACGGCAAGGCCGACTCTCAGCCGCTCAAGGACTACGTGCTCGGCCACGACGCTCGCAATAAAAAGCGCCGTTTCAAGGTACCCGCGTTCCGTCACCCCGACCCGCTCAGGCATCCCGTATTCTGTGACTTTGGCAACTCGCGTTGGACTATCGAATACGCCGTCCATCAAGCAGCGAAGGTCGGCAAGAGGAAACGCTTTCCCGCTACAAGCGTTGCAGAATGGCTGAATGACAGGCATGGCGTTTGCATGGGACTCTGGGACGGCAATGCAATAAGTAGAATCCCCCTTCGCTGGTCGTCCAAGCGGCTCTCTAACGATCTCGCGCTAAGGTCGCAAGGAACTGGCGGGCCAATCCGCGACGTGGCGCGCGCCGATCGGCTTGGGCGCGCTGCATCGGGCCTCAAACCAGGCGAGAGTCCGGCAACGGCCGGCTTGTTCGCGCTGGATGATTGGAACGGACGCCTACAAGCTCCACGAGCACAACTCAACGCCATCGCAGCCTGCATCGACAAGAACGCCGGCAAGTGGGATGACAAGGCTAAGAAGTTACGAGACCGCATCGAATGGCTCGTTTCGTTTTCCGCGAAACTGAATTGCCACGGCCCGTTTATCCAGTTTGCGATCGACAATAAACTGATCGACCCATCGCGCGAAATACAAACGAAATCCCGGAACTCGGAGGATGAATGGAGAGGGGTCACTTTCCCATTCTGGCATGCTGACAACGAGGGGCGCAAGGGACAAGCCAAACACATCCTGTCCCGCCTTCCCGGTCTGCGCGTGCTTTCCGTGGACCTTGGGCATCGCTTCGCCGCATCTTGCGCCGTATGGGAAACGCTCCCGCACGCGGCATTAAGGCATGAGATTGCGGATCGAGCCGTCGTCGACGGAGGCACCTCCAAGCAACACTTGTATGTGTATACTCGGCACACCGACGCGCGCGGCAAAGAGCGTACGACCATCTACCGTCGAATCGGAAACGAGAAACTTCCGGGTGGCTCGGACCATCCTGCTCCGTGGGCACGGCTCGACCGCCAATTCCTCATCAAGTTGCAGGGAGAGGATGCTCTGGTCCGCAAGTCGTCACCCGAGGAGTTGAAGGCGGTTCGATGTATGGAAACTGAACTCGGACGCCTTCGTGATGAACACAATCCGCTTCCTCCGCGCGTCGATGAACTCATAGCAGACGCGACACGAACGATGCGCCTCGCGTTGCATCGTCTGGGGGATTGCGCCCGAATCGCCTACGCCTTCAACCCCGACGCAGCGCGGCTCACACCGGGCGGCGGCTCGGCCAAACACACTTCCGAGACCCGGAAAGTCGCGATGCGGAACGCGCTCATGCGCTGGCATAACTTGGCGACTGGAGACCGATGGCGTGATCCGGTCGCGAAGGCGACATGGACGCAGCACATTGTTCCAATGTTGTCCTCCGAACTGCCCACACTTTTTGATGAAGCCGACCGCTGGGCGCGCAAGCGCCATCGAACCGCGCTAGAGGTTTTGCTTGATCCTGTCGCTGCCGCGCTCCTACGTGACGGTGCAGAGAAGCTGAATACACTTTGGGCTGAGCGATGGAAGTCCGACAACGCAGCGTGGCGACCGCTATTGAAGTGGTTACGACACTGGGTTTTACCCCGGCGGTTGCGTCCAATTCGCGGTGTTTCCACAGAACAAAGCATGGAGCGTAAGGCCCGTCGTGGCACAGCACGACATGTTGGCGGGCTGTCGCTCACTCGTATTGCCACCATCCGGGAGCTGTACCAGGTTCAGAAGGCATACGCCATGCGCCCGGAACCAGACGACCTCCGAAAAAACATCGCCGCCAAGGACGATGATCGGTTCGACGAGTTCGGCCGTTCTGTACTGGATGTCGTCGAGCGCTTGCGCAAACAGCGCGTGAAGCAACTCGCCAGCCGGATTGCTGAGGCTGCGCTGGGCATCGGGCGGATGACACCGGCTGCCGATCGTAACCGCAAGAGGCCGACTGAGCAGGTTGATCGGCACTGCCACGCCGTCGTCATCGAGAATCTCCGCAACTACCGCCCCGACGAACTTCAGACCCGCCGCGAGAATCGGGCGCTCATGAACTGGTCCGCCGGCAAGGTTCGCAAGTATCTGGAGGAAGCTTGCCAACTCCATGGCCTGCATCTGCGCGAGGTCATGCCCAACTACACCAGCCGACAGTGCAGTCGCACCGGCCTCCCCGGTCTACGATGCGACGACGTTCCGATTGCGGACTTCCTTACGTCGCCATGGTGGACGAAGCTTGTGAGCGCGGCCGAGAAGCGGATCAACCAAAACGGAACTGACTCGCTTGACCGGTTCTTTGTTGCCCTGCGACAGAAGTGGACAAGGGCAGGCGAGAAGGATAAGTCGAACCAGCGCACACTTCGTATTCCCCGGATGGGTGGCAACTTGTTCATCGCTTCAGCTCCAGCAAGCCTTCCCAACGGCTCAGTGAGTCGAGTCATTCAGGCCGACCTCAACGCCGCCGCCAACATCGGGCTGCGCGCACTCTTGGACCCCGATTTCCCCGCTAAATGGTGGTACATTCCTTGCGATTCTAATTCTGGACAACCCGCAAAGGACAAATGCGCCGGGGCTGCATGCGTCGCGTTGAACCAAGCGCTACTCATTGGAAAACCTGAAGGCAACGCGATGAAGGAGTCCAAACGTGGTGAAAAAACGAATGCATGGCGCGATCCATCTGCGACGAGCATTTCTGCAGAGGGTTGGGAAATTCATGCAGTTTATTGGAACGGGGTTAAGGCCAGAATTGTGGAATCGCTTAGAGCCGCAAACGGACTATAGTTCAAGCCCGATTCATGTTGCACCCGGCGGTTCGGTGCGGTAGAATTTCGGTAATCGCCTATAGGGCGAGGTAACTCCGAGAACGTGTCTTCCCCTTCAATGGGCTTGGCACTCGGCATCTATCAGATTCGCGTTGGCCCGGATGGGTCGGTGGCTCTTTGAAATGTTGGTCTTCGCGGCCACGGCCGCATAACGCGGCCAGGCGGCTAACATTGGCAACGCCCCGCGAGTGCGACGGTGGTGCAGGGGGGTCCTGGCCACGCTCGCGTTCGTGAAATCAGGCCGAATTTCACGGTTTGTGTAACGAGGGAGGTACTTCAAATGACCATGCAGTTACCTCAAAACTGGTTATGCTCGCTAAGCGCGTCGCAAGTGCCCTATTCTCAATGGTTTGCAAGGGCGGCAGCCGCAGAGGCCGACGCGGCTCTGATCGATGGACACTCTACCGTCTTTTTGTCGTCTACGACGCGGCTCTGATCGATGGACACTTTTTCTTTTTGGGAGACCAATGAAAACGCTACGACGCCGCAGAGGCCGACGCGGCTCTGATCGATGGACAACGCGCCGAAATGTGCTGTCGAGAATGCTGGATTAGGACCAAGGGCTACCTCGACGGCCTGGTCGTGGAACGCTACTGGAAGCGAGCCGTCGGTGAATGGGGCGTGGACGATTCGGAAAACAATATCGGGTTCCTGCCGCACATGGCAGGTTCGATACTGTTACACTTGGGGACTCGAACTTCCTGGATTCCCTGCGCTAGCGGTTGGTGCTCCAGGTCAACGGTGTAGAATGAGTGCCCAGGTTGGCGGGAGTGGCTGCATGCCCACACGTTATGGCCCGGCGGGGCAATCACATAATCCAGTGCGTCGGCCTGCATGAGCGGAGGACTGGAAGTGGGGTACCAGTCTCATTTCATCCTGAACGTACTTCGCGATCTGCGATCGCGCGCCGAAGAGGCCGCAAAGCTCCACCCGGGACTGCGACACATGCTCGTTTTACCCCCGGGAGAGTGCATTCAAGTTCCAACACCGTCAGGTTGTCACGCTGTGCCTAGTTTTGCCTCGGGCCAAGAACTTAAGATCTGCAAGTTTGGCAACACTAAGGTTGTTGGCCCATTACCACCCAGAATCAACTGGCCCAAAGGTGCCAAGCCGCTACAGGCCGTTGTGGCAGAGCAATCATTCGAACCCTACCGTACAAATGCGCGCAAACCACATCGGATTCATCTATTCTTCGGCGGAACTGCAGGCGCATTCGACGCTCTTCAAGCGTTAGCCGACGAACTGGCCGGAATACTCAACGATGTGACGCGGGCGTTATTTGGGGATCATTCACCGTTCCCGGATGGTGTCTTCTACGTTTCCCCAGACTGCTTGCACGATCGACGTGCAGCGGATTTGGACTCGTGGCTTTGCACCGTGCACTGGTGGGCTTGGGTATGGACGGAATCGCCCTTTCGAACGAAACCTTGTGTGCTGCACGGAGGAAAATCCTACGAGACTGACCGGCGCGACTCCGCCGTAACCACTAAGCTCGCCTATAGCCTTTTCAGCGCCGATGTTTTCACGGCATCTGCGGCAACACTTTCGTTGATCCTGCGTTTTTTCGACGAGCGGCCGACTTTATATTGGGATGCGGACTATCCCGACATTCCCAAGGCAGACAGGATGTCCCGTGAGGAGGTAGCCGACTTGGGTAAGCACTTCATTCGGTACGTCACCGAATGGATTGAATGGGAAAAGTTAGCCAACTTGGCGGCCGCTACGGCACCATCCTTCGAACCCGGATGTGCCGGAGCATCGGAATTCGGGAATCGTATCTTGGAATTGGACGGTCAAAAGAATGAAGCCGCTGCGCGGATCCGACGATATGGACCGCCCTTCGCCGAAGCCTTGGAACGATATGGCCGTGATTCGTCAGGAGTACTTTCCATCGTTCATTGTGCAGGACCGAGTGGCGGTGGAGTGAAATTCATTTTTGAGTCTTGGAAACAGAACAAGATTGCGTTCCAGCGCGACTTGATTCAGATTCGACAGGCAAATGAACGTGCCACATCGAATCCAGACACAAGTACAACACATAAAAGCACACCCGCGAACGATCCAAAGCAAATGCCAATAGTACCTCCAACAACGGACGACACAGGCTCGAAGGAACTGATGCAGATGGGTGCGGCATCGAAAACGACGGGGCGGCACGCAAAAGGGACAGGTGGGAGACCATCTGTATCGAAGCCCGAAGCTCGGAATCGAGAAGAGTTGATAGAGCAATGGAAAAAGGCCAAGACTGCACGCGTTTGTCAGAAAGACTTCTGCAGTGACAACAAGATATCCCTCGCCTACCTGGCGAAGTGTCTTAACTGGGCCGCGCAACGCCGCCGGCGCACTGACAACTCCTGACAAACCTCCCCCTGTCAAGCGCGATCTGGTTTGTCACGAGGATTATCGCAGCAGTACTACGAAGGCAATTTCAAGCCTTTGGCGTCATGTCTCGTCACTTTCTTCCTGACAAACCTATTCACCGAGGTTTGTGTGTCAGACTGTGCCTTTTACTTCTGGCAGCTTGAGCGGCAATAGGGTCGCTCAAGCCTAGGAGTGTTGGCGATGTTAACGCCTTCAAGAGCTGCCGACGGGCGTACAGTCGGGCCGGAACCTAGACCGGTCGTTTCCGCGGAACTGTTGGATGTGCGGGCCGTGGCAGCTTTGCTCGGTGGATGTAGCACTCGCCACGTCTACAGGTTGGCCGACGGTGGTCGGATGCCGCGCCCGATCAAGCTGGGAAGTCTGGTGCGATGGCGTCGAACTGAGCTCGATATTTGGATTTCCGAAGGCTGTCCAAATCAGGATCGGGGGGGTCATCGGCCATGACCGACGAGCCGATCGTGACCGAACTGTTGCTCGCTCTCCTGGACGGCGCGACGTTTGCCAACGCGTTACGGCGTTGTGGCAAGCCCGGTCGTATTCGCTTGCCCGATGAACCACACTCTCGAAGGCTTCTCGTCGACGCACACCTTTCGGGTGACTCCTCGACTCTTGAGTTTCACGCGGAGGGACGTCAACCGTGGCTCGAGAGGGTTGATGCCGTAGCGTTTTCTGCGTTCTGTCCTGCCGCCGACGGCCGGTGTCGTTGGTTGGGGATTGACTTGGACGCTGATGATCATGGTGAAGGGGGTCTAATCAATCCGGGACACGCCGCACGTACGATTGCGGAGTGTGCTGACCATACTGGGCTATCGTCAGGTTTACTCGTAGCACGTTCGCGTCGCGGGAAAGGTCGGCACGTATTCTTGATATTGCCTGAACCCGCACCAATGGCCGATGCTGTTATCGGCGTGGCCGCACTTGCGGCGGCGGCCTTCAAGGTCGCGGCGTCCGACGTGACAGAGTGTGGCGCAGAGCACGCATTCCGTTGTGCGAATGAGGCAATCGCGCGGCCGGGTGATCCTGGAGCTGTCGAGCTACTGCCGCGCTCCACTACAAAGCCGACCTTCGGTTGGGCGCTGGCCCTACCTGGTGCAAGTGCCTACGCAGCACATGGCGGCGGCGTGATCGTAGATCCGTTCGATGATCGGCCGATCCATCACCAGAGCATCCCGCGATGCGGCCATGAGCCGTGGTCACAGTTCCTTGAAGAAGCAAGGGCGACTCTATCGAATCGGAATGCCGGGGAGGCTCCTCATCAAACGAAGCAACTCGCAAATTACACGGACAGACTCCTCCGTCCCATCGATCGCATTGATGCCCGAACTCGGGCGTTCCTCGACGGACACACGCCAGAGGGAACGCGCAACATGTCGGCGTTCGCAGCCAGTGCGAATCTGCTCGGCTGCGGAATCGACCCGCGCGAAGCTGAGCACCTCATCCTAGCCGGTGCAACGGCGTGCGGTCTGCCGCAACGTGAAGCGCTGAACGCCTTCAAGTCTGCGGTCGGAGCACTTGCGCAAAAGCAGAGACGCATATGAACCAGCACTTTCGAGCTGCGGACGTCGCGCGAGAGTTACTCGACGATGGGCACGATTCCACAACGAAATTGTCAATCGATTGGCCCGATCCGCAGCCGCTGCCCGACGAACTACCGCCCGTCTTGCCCTTCGACTTCGATCTGCTGCCTTGGTCTCTTCGGCCGTGGATTCAGGACATCGCCGAGCGAATCCAATGCCCGCCGGATTTTCCCGCCATTGCTGCAATGATCGCGCTTGCAACGGTCGTTGGCCGAAAGATTGGAATCCGACCCAAACGGCATGATGACTGGCTCGTCGTGCCGAACTTGTGGGGCGTGGCGATCGGTCCCCCGAGTGTGATGAAAACGCCCGCGATCCAAGAGCCACTCAAACCGCTCAAGAGGCTGGGAATCGAGGCGAAGGTCAGGTTCGAAAAGGCTATGGTCGAATTCCAAGCCAGACAATTTGTGGCGGAGCAGCGCAAGTCGATGGCGAAGTCCGAGATCAAAAAGGCCTTGAACGAACCTGGAGATGATGCACTCAAGGTGGCCCGCGACGCACTCGCCCAGGACGACAAGCAACCTATTCGGCGCAGATTCATGGTGAACGATTCGACAGTCGAGAAACTCGGAGAAATCCTCAACCAAAATCCCAACGGTGTTCTGAGTTTTCGCGACGAACTGATTGGACTTCTTAAGTCATTGGATAAGGAAGGCCAGGAGGGTGCGCGGTCGTTCTATCTCGAGGCTTGGAACGGCAATGGGCGCTACACCTACGACCGCATCGGCCGAGGCACGATCGACATCGAGGCCGC
>JBBTCX010000185.1:0-1217 GCA_038043045.1 Planctomycetota bacterium
CGCAGGGCACGGCAGGTACTGAATAATGTTGAATCTGAATGAGACAATACACTAGGCCATACCATATTGAGATTCCTTGGCCGACTTCACTTGTCGACGGGGTCATGTTTTCGTCAAACGACCAAATGTATCCTCGCAGAATGGACTATGGCTGTTGGTACGAACGTGTCGATGGGTGGGTTGAGAACAGGACCTTCTCGTTAATGTTTTACATAAAACCCGCAGAACTGCCGAATTATCGAGAGGCATCCAAATGGTTCCCTGACGACTTCCGCAAGATGATCCAGGAAAAACAGCAGGCCAACGAACAACGACGCCCCAGCCCGTGACACCGGCGGTTCCGGCTGTCTGCCAAACAAACACAAAACAACCTCTTGACGTTTCATATCCGCCCGTTATAATTAGGCGTATGTTAGCGAAGACCGCCCATCCCACGACACTCGCTATCCAGCGCCAAGTATAAGGACAAACAGAGTTTTGCCGCGCGACAAACGAGTTTTGCCGCAAAATCGGCGCGCGGAAACCCCGGAAACGGCATTTCTTGCCGATATCCGGGGTTAGCCAACCCTGTGAATAATCCTCTGCTCCTGGCTCTCGAACCCATTTCGATTCTCGATCGAACGGGTATCGATTCCCGCTAAAAGCTAATTCAAATCGCTCTCCATTTTCGCTCGATCGAGACGTCGACCGAACTTACGCAGCGGACAACCAAAATTACGCAACCACAATTTGTAACGCAGGCGAGACGGAGGCCACAGCGGCGTCTTCGGACATCCGCATCCACATCCTTGGTTCACTCCTACGCAAAAATCATTCTTTCCCACCGATGCCTGATCAGGAGCAATATATTCATACTCTTGAGGGTTCCACGCCTGTCGCATCGGGCACAACCGACAGGCCTCTCGCCGTTGCGCCCTGGTCTTTTTACCGACCCATGCAAGAGCGTGCACCAACACAATGGACGTCGCGCTGCGATACAACCACCCCACGCAACGCCCGCCCCAAATCAAAAGTACTTCGTCCAAACGCCGCCCCGGTTTAGCTTTCGCCGGATCACCGAGAATGTCTTTGTGCACCGCATTAATAGCGATCCCGATTCGTCGAACGGATCGCGCCTGCCATAGCAGATCACGTCGCGGCCACACCTGCCGTTGCCCATTGTCTAAGAGCCCGTGGTGAAAGTCTCTTGACAGCCGTGGTATAGTCATCGTGGGTCT
>JBBTCX010000186.1:0-3938 GCA_038043045.1 Planctomycetota bacterium
CGCCGCATAAGACACCCCCGCCGCAATCGCCAACGTCACGCAAATCGCCAACGCCGATTCACCCAACATAGCCAAGTAACCGACATGCTTCGCGTGAGATTCTCGCGCAATCTGCTTCGAGGTCGTTCCCGATCCCACCAATCCGTGAAAACCCGATACCGCTCCACAGGCAATCGTCACAAACAGCGTTGGCCACAGCGACCCCAACGCCCCTTCACCATGCGACACATCCGTCGGCGGCGCTTGAATCGCAACCCCGCGCAAACTACACCCGATCAACGCCCCAACCAACAGCAAAATCCCCAAATACAAAAACTGCACCGAAACAAATTCACGAGGCTGCAAAATCATCCACACCGGAGCCGCCGCCGCGATCCAAACGTATAGTGCGATCAACACGATCCACACTTGTGTAGAATCGATGTGAACGAATCCCACGTTCAACGACCCAACCGCCACCGGCCACGCGAACCCGATCAATACCGACGCGATGCACAAAACCGTGGCGATCGGATAAGAAAAAATCTCCCGAAGTTTCCGTCTGACCACAAGAACGCCGAGAATCGGCGCGACAACCGTCAGCGCAATCGCCGACGTGGATGCAATCCCCCCCACCACCGCTTTCGGCCCACCGGAAACTTCCACCATCCGAAAAATCGTCTGATCCTCCGGCAATCCCAACTCCGCCGGCGTCCGAAGCGACGTAAGCGAAACCGCCGTCAGATTGATGAACACCCCGTTCACCACCACCAAATTGAAAATGATAAACAACGTGAACAACACAAACGCCGTCGGACCAATCGTCGACTTGGCGATATGCGCGATGCTTCTTCCACCCTCTCGCATCGAAACAAACAAACACGCAAAATCATGAACCGCCCCAATCAAGATCGCCCCGAACAACACCCACAACAACGCCGGACCATAACCGTAAAGCAATCCCCAGGTCGGCCCGACAATCGGACCCGCCGCCGCAATCGCCGAGAAATGATGGGCAAACAAAACGTGAGGCCGAGTCGGAACATAATCCACCCCGTCCTCCATCGACACCGCCGGCGTCACTCGACGATCATCCTCACCAAACACCCGCCCCAAAAACGGCGCGTAATATCGGTGTGCCAAAAAGTACAATACCAACGCCGGCATCAGCAGAAAACCGATATTCACCGTAACTCCAAACCCATCTACTTGCGTGAGTGCCCGTTCCACACCGTCCCGAGCCACACCGTTCACGGTGTGGAATCCGCATTCAACAAACCCTTAGGTTGAACGTGAACAGGGGCTCTTTGGCCGCGAATCCTACATTCGGTACAATTCATGCGATAGCCCACAAGCGATCGGCGGGTGGCATGGCTCACGCTTGCGTGACCATGCTTGGGTTGGGTGATCGACGTGCCGGAAATGCTCAAGGAGTTGGCCGAAGCCCAGGCGCTCCACGCCGCAGCCGTTGCCGGCGTGCAAACGACAGAGTTCAAGATCATCCAGGCGAGAAAGATGCGCGAAGTGGCCCATAGCATGCTCGCGCGCGCCCAGGTCGAATACACGCTCAAGAAGACAACACTTGAACGCCGGAAGGAACTGTTCGGCGCAACGGCCATTACCCAGGAACAATTCGACGAGGCCCAGAACCAGCACGATATCGCTCAGGCGGACGTGGGCATCGCCAAGGCCAAGATGGGCTGGTCCGTGACGCTCGAACTTGCCCGTGTGCGCGCCAGGTGGCGCATACTGAGCGCGGAAGCGGTTTGTCCATGATCCCATGGGAGATAGAGTAACGCTTACAAAAAAACCTGGAATGATTCGAGCCCAATCGGGTAGAGTAGAAGGATGAAGAGCCAGGCGGTTGCAGGACTTGTGTGCGTGTGCCTTTCAGCGGGGACGGATAGGGCTTTCGCGCAGTACGTCTACTGGGCGGATAACTCCTATTCGACGATCTATCGCGCACCGACGGACGGTTCAAGAGCCGAAGAGGCGATCATTGCTCCGTCGGTCTGGTCGCCGAGAGGCCTTGCCCTGCACACCGAGGCGGATCGGATGTACTGGACGGATCGGGAGCGCGTTGAGCTGGCTTCCGCCGATTTGTCCGGCGGCGGCAAGGTGGTTCTGCGTTCCGCTGAAGACGGGTTGATGAACCCCGGAGGCATCGCCGTCGATCCTCTGGGCGGCAAACTGTATTGGAGCGAAGTGAACTATCAAACGCGGACGGGATACATCCGCCGCTCCGATCTCAACGGGGGTGCGGTCGAGACCGTGGCCACGCTGACGCACGCCTTCGCGACCCGAGAGCCCAATGCGCTGGCACTGGATCTCATCCACGGAATGCTCTACTGGACGGAATCCGGAGCCTGGCAAGTCCGCCGAGCCAACCTGGACGGATCGAACTCCGAGGTGGTCGTCACTGGTGGCGTGGGAGTTCCCTACGGCATCGTCGTCGACGCGGTTGGCGGCAAATTCTATTGGGTGAATGGCAGTTCCCAACAGCGAATTGAGCGGAACAACCTCGACGGATCAGGGCGCGAGATCGTCGTTGCCGACATTAATGGGCCCATCGGCATTGCGCTGGACGCGGCGCGGGGGCGAGTGATCTGGAGCGATTCCGATCAACGAATCAGATCCGCCAACCTGAGTGGCGCTGACAGGCGACTGTTGTATACCTCGACAGACAGGGTCTGGACCCTCGCGGTCGAGCCCGCCGCCGATCGGTTGTATTGGGCCGGAGAGGGTACGGCGCCGATTCAAAGCTCGAAGTTGGACGGGACGGACATCCGGGAACTTGTGCTTCATTACGCCGCGGCAACCAGTGGATTGGTCGTCCTTCCTGAGGATGGAAACCTGTGGTGGACGCGGGCTCTCTGGGGTGATTTCCGCCTCTACCGAAGTCGTCTGGACGGTTCACAGATCACGTTACTGTTTCAGTCGGACGAGGGCGTGGTGTCGGCTCGCGGGTTGGCCGTCGACCGGGTGCAGAGGCGGCTCTACTGGTTCGCAACCATGGAGATCGATTATGAGCTTCAGAGCATCGCGTTGGACGGCACGGGATTTCATGCCTACGTCGCATCCGGGCTCGATGGGGTCGACGACTTCGTGATCGAGCCTTCGACGTCGACAGTGTTCACGGTCAATCACGTTCCCTGCGCTCTGATGCGTCTCCCGCAATCGGGTGGGCAAGCCGTGACTCACTATGCCGATCCCAAAACCTGCCCGGCGGGCGTTGCCGTGGATTCGGCAGCAGCGCGTGTATTCTGGAGCGAGCCGGGCATGGATCATCGGATCCGCACCTCTGACCTTGCCGGCCTGAATGTCGAAACCCTACCGCTTCCGGAGCTGGCCTCGCCGACCTTGCTGACCTTTGAACCGCTCACGCAGGAGTTGTATTGGTTCAACATGGGCATACCCGCGATTCGTCGGGCGAAGTTGGACGGATCGAACGCCCTCGACGTCGCACGGCTTCCCTCGTCGGTCAGCCCCGGCGGTCTGGGGGTGGACCTTCGTAGGCCAGGGGACCTCGACCAGAGCGGCACCGTGGATTTGCGAGATTACGCGTCGTTTCAGAACTGTTTTACTGGCTCTGGACCGAATGAGGTCAGCGCGCCTTGTGTCTTCTTTGACGCCGAACCGACGGACGGGGACGTCGACCGAACGGATTTCGCCGCGTTCTACGCGGCCCTGTAGCCGTGAGTCCCTTGTGGCTGGGTGGCCCACCTCGTTTCGAGGTGGGGGGAGCGATGATCGGACGATGGGGCCGGCGGGCGATGGGGTTACGTGTGCCACGGATAATGGCAGACAAGTCGACCGGGTGAGAAATTCAGTCGGGTGGCATGGTCACGCTTGCGTGACTATGTCCTGCTCCGGCAGGGGGACGCGGGTTGTAGCCAGGGTTATACCCTTATGTTTACCCACAACTTCTGGAGCCTTGCGGCGGACTTTGCCGACGATAG
>JBBTCX010000187.1:0-3048 GCA_038043045.1 Planctomycetota bacterium
CCGCCCCCGCGCGTCTGCCTCGCCGCGTAGAAGGGGTTTCGCCACGGGCTGCTAAAGGTTGCCCGTTCGGAATCTGATGAACGGGCATCGGACGTGGAACCTCGCGCCGAATCGGTTCGGTCGTGAACTGGGGAACGAACTCTGGGCTACGGTCCATCGGCAACTCGGGAAACGTATCATTGTGCGGCTCGGTCATAATCGACATGTCGCTTCACCCCTCAAAATGCATTCCCACGCTACCGCCATAAACATTGTTCGGCGTACTCGGCGCCGTGTCCGATGAATACGGCCACCCCGGAATCACGATGTTGCTACACAGCTGTCTCCCCAATTGGCACTGGACATTGATCCCGTTTTGGTCGTTGCACTTGGGTCGACCAAACGGCGCACTCGTGAACGGGTAAAGGTCCTGCGCCGCCGGAGTGCTGAACCGACCGAGATACCCCCGCCATTGCACTCGAATCGGCGGGGTGAACACCGTCCCCGCCGGAACCTGGTTATCCCCATCCGAAAATCCAGGATGACGATAGACGATAGTGTCAACGTTTGGCACCACGCCAGGAAACCCCTCGCAAAACGGGTCATTTTGAATCGCCACGCTCAATGTATCCGGCGGATCAAGCCACGTGCGATTGACCGTGCATGGACCGGCGAGCGTCGCTCGAATCCCACATTCCGCCTCCACCAAAAACCGCGCCGAAGGGAACATCTGCACGTTGGTAGACGGCGACTGACGCCCGGTGGGGTCTGGACAAATGCGCTGCAATACCAGACTCATCGACACCCGCACTCTCTTGAGCACGATGTCGACACTGACCGGGCAACCGAGTTGCCGGAGCGTACACGACGGCAGCCGAAAGATCACCGGTAAATTCTCGCACGCAACCGGTGAGCCGGGATTTCCGGCGTTGCTCTCCCAACTGCGCGACCACAGATCGAGCTTGCTGTTGTTGGTCAAAGAGCTTGCCGGACTATACCCCTCGAAATCCAGTTGCCTAAAGTCCATCAGCGACCCGGAAGGACGTGGAAAGGTCCCCGCCCTCTGCCGCGCCCCAATGTAGCGGAGCGCCTCGTTTTTGATGTGGAGCTCGGCCCGTTCCGCGGGCAAACGCGAGAGGTCGTTTCCGCCGGCCATTTTGTATTGCCGGTTGTCCAAGTTGACGAAATTCCACCTCTGAAATCCCTGCTGATCGTAGTGATAGGTTCCCGGCGAGTAGATCGGCGGAATCTCATTGCGTAAAGAGTTTTCACATTGGCTCGAAGGTACGCTGGCCGCGCACGGTATGAGCAGGTTATCCACGCACGTTTCGGTGCGCGCGAAACGGCTCTGGAACAACCCGCCTCCGGCCAATTCCACGATCGGCTCGTGGTGATCAAACACCGTGCGGCACCACATAAAATCCGAAGTCCCCGGCCACAGATAGCCGGTGTAATGCACGCAGTCTGGGCTGTTGCCAATTAGTAGTTGTCCGGTCGACTCTCCCCCCGGACAACGTTGCGTCGCCATGCTCAACACATCAGACGCCCCCGGGTGACAGCAACAGACATCCGTATTAAAGCACTCTTTCCCCGCTCCGCTCTGCGGGGCGCGGGCGTTATAGCAAACCCCTCGACGGTAAAACATCACCGGCGGAACCCGGTGCGGCTCGTTGCTCTTGAGATCGTGGTATTTCCCTCGTGCGTCTCGCGACGGCAGCGTCGGATGGGGCTGCATCCACCGCGATCCGTCGATCTGGGATTTATAGCCGATCAAATCTCCGGTATCGTCCTTGCACGGCCAGCATCCTTTATCACACGCGTTGAGGTTGAGCTGCCCGAACTCGTCGGGATCATTGCAGGTAAAGGTCTGCTCCTCGGTGTATGTCGGACATTGCAGTATCAACTGATCCGCCCTCCACACCGTAGGCTCTGCGACCGGAAATCGACCTCCGTCCAAAACGGGGCGTGATAGCGCCCGAGCATCGCGCAGTACCCAGGCTTTACTTCCACGTTTACGTCGGTCGCTTTGACCACGATCGCTTTGGCTCGATGATTTTGCTTGTGCTGGGTGTCGTCATACGGTCGACTGCAATAAGCCACGATCGCTCTACCGCGTTCGTCGACGCCCGTCTTGCCATAATGATATTTGCACGGCTCCTCTGTGTTGTTGTGTGGGGATTCATACATCGCTCGCGCCGGATGCGCCGACCGCCACTCGAAGTAATCCGGCTTATATCCGACGGTCCCCTCCAGATCGGGATGGGCGTCGGGCGCAGGCCTCAATCGCGGGGTGAAGACCAGCTGCGGACAAAGATCAATCGTCCACCGGCGTAGCCCCGGCGGATTTCGATCAGCGGATGGATACTCGCAAATGAGGGTGTTGCAACTCATGTTAAAACCAACTGCAATCACTGATCGCCACATTCGGCGCCGGATCCAAAAACGAAAATCGCATGGTCTGAGCCACGTACCATCGCCCATCCAATACGTCCTGCAACGCCGCCAGCACATGGGCCTCCACGGACCAGGTGGGTGAGGCCGCCCACAAAAACGGGTTGTAATCCTCACTGACCAATCCCGGCCAAACGTTCATCTCCTCGGTCGTCGCCGAGAGTACATAGCCTCCGTTCCACGGGTCGCTGGCGTTGCGCTTGACCGTGCGCACCTGGAGCAGGTAGTCCGCCGGGGCCAGGCCCAGCGCCGCCACCACCACCAGCTTCATTCCTCCGCCGCCCTTGCTTCCCGGCTGACCGCGCGGAACCGGCTGTTGCACCGGAGGCGCTTTCGTCGCTCGGATGCGACTCTGCCGCTCGCTCGCCTTGCGTGGATCAATCGACATGGTTCATCCCCTCACCAGAGTCGCCGCATGCACAATCCCGATGGTGGTCGCGTCGCTCGGCCCCGTTGCTTTCGCCGTGGATCGCGCCGTGGTGTACGTGTTGAGTTCCGCCACCCCGTTGCTGTTTCGCGCCCGAACGCCGAAATAGTGCACGCTCCCGTGCGAGTACCCCGCAGTGCGAAACACAAATCCACGTCGAGTGCCATCGTACGGCACCACATTGAGTCCGG
>JBBTCX010000188.1:0-23190 GCA_038043045.1 Planctomycetota bacterium
TCTTTTTTCCTTATTGCTCATGGCCCTTCCGAGAACTTGGACGCGACCCTTGATCAGCTTAGTCCAGCCGATCATTCCGTTTCAAGATGGAATTCAATCGGCCTCCGACGCCGTAACCGGTCAATCGGGCCAACCGGTTGTCACGAATGCATTCGGAAATTCAGAGGCAGACCCCCGACTCCAGTCGGCCTATGAACACCAAGTCGTCAGCCTTTCCGCCCGGGTTGCGGAATTGGAAGATGAGGTTGGAAGATTGGCGGCGACCCGCTCCTGGGAAGTCACCGGTCGCCGTCTTGGAATGAAGGGAACCCTTCAAGCCGCGCGAATTGTCGCGGGTGACATTTTGCCCTGGAGAGATTCTCGACTCGTAACTCAAGGCGCCGTTCATGGCGTCAAGACGGGAGCCGCGGTCGCGTCGGCCTTGTTCACAATCAATCGTGGATCGTCCGTCGGAATGCGGTCGGGTTTGGCCGTGCTGGAGTCGGAGGTGTTTATCGGCGACGTCGATCAAGTGGGCACACATTCCGCCCGCGTGCGATTGGTCACGGATATCGGCAACGAGGTGAAAGTTCGAATTGCCCGTCGAACAAACGAGCGGATCATTCCGATCGATCGCTTTTTCTGGATGGTAGGCCGGGGACGAGGGGTCGCACACGTCACGGATTTGGAACGGCGTGAGGTTGAATCGGGTTTGGTTCAAGCCGGCGACTGGGTGCTCACGGATGGGGAGTCAAGCGCCCTGCCGATGTCGATGGTCATCGGGAGAATCGAAAGTTTGGAACCGGATCACGACAATCCGCTTCTATCGTATGCGGTTCTTCAAAGCGCGGTGGACATGGCCGGATTACGAAAAGTGTATATCTTCGATCCTGGTGGCGAGACCGAAACCCCCGCTCGGCCCGACTGACAGTCCGCCGATTCTTCAGTCCAACGACAAGGCGGTTTGTTCTGTTCGGGGCGGACATTTTCCTATCGTCCTAGGATTGCATTTGATCACGGCAGATCAGCGGTACCCATGCTCATGGTAGCTCGGCGTGATGGGGTAGATGGCAATGACTGTGCTTAACCGATAAGCCATAGTAGACGCCGACTTACTGATTCTAATGTGTTCAACCGAAGCAGGCATTTCCATAGCGCAAATCTTGCACGAGACTGGCGGTACCTATAATACACAGTTGTATCGCCATTGGATTGCCTGCTTCAACATTTGCGCAACCGGATTTGTTAATGTTCGCTTTTTTGTGACCGATAAGGCTGACAAGCCAGGAGAACCTGGAATGGTGGTATAGGAAGCTACATCACCGAATCAGTGATTTTGCGTAGGTCAGAACTTTGGAGATTTACCATGTCGAAGATTTCGAAAATCCGGAAACTCGTGGCCACGTGTGGTTGTGCCATTCTGTTGGCAAGCGGTAGTTGCCTACCCAACAATTTCTGGGTAGATTTGTTTGGGTCGATCGTGGCTGGCGCGGCCACGACGGCGGCTATGAGTTCTCTCGATCCGATTATTAACGCCGGCGCGGAATAGGCGACGAGCCGTTCGGGTCGACGTTTCTGTAACCCCGGCTTGTTTCTATGGAGTGCGTTCGCATGCATGAATCGAAGCGTGGCATTATGGCGTTTGTTTTGATGTTATCGGCTGTTGTGGGATGTACTGGACGTGTTTGCGCCGCAGAACCGTCAACGGGATATGTCGCGTCGGCACAACCAACGAATCCAACCACCGACCAACCCGCAGGCGCTTTGCACCTCACATCGTTTGAAGAGCCGCCGGCTTCGGATCAGGCGAATTCAACAGTTACGGAAAAGCGTGCTTCGCCGTTTTCGATTTCGGCGACCTATTCCTTGTATTCGGACTACATACTCCGAGGGATCAATCTTTCGGAATATCGGGGCGAGGGTCGCGAAAAACCCAATCACCAAATGACGACCTCGATCACAACCGACGTCGGGTTGTTGTTCGGCGAGGACGCGGGAAGTTGGGGATCCTTCGGATTTGTGACATTTTTCGAGTGGTTTGCGGCACAAAGGAAGATCGATCCGGTGGGCGGCGGACAGAACTTGCAGGAAGTAGACTACTCCATGAGCTGGTCGTATCCCCTGACGCCCATTTCAAGCACGTTCACCTTGGGATATACCTTTCTGACGTTTCCCAACCGCACGCAAGCCAATACGCACGAATGGTACGTCAAGCTGGCCCACAATGACACGTGGATGTGGAAGTGGTTGTGGCCTGACAACGACGGGCCGGTGTTGAGTCCGTGGGTGTTTCTCTCGCACGATGTGGATTCCGCTGCCGGTGGAAGTTGGATCGAGACCGGCGTGAAACACGACTTTGCGGTCGTGGAGAACGTGACGGTTTCCCCCGCCATGACTTTGGCAATCGACCATCGTTACCTGGATCGTTTGCTAGCGACGGGGAGTAGAGGATCCACACGCCTGGCCTATTTACAGTACGCGCTGAGCGTGGGTTATAATCTATCCTCCGCCTTGAATTGGTCGGATAAATATGGAACCGTGGTGTTGTCCGGTTTTCTGAACTTCAACGATGCGCTCGGCAATACCGATGACGACGGAACGATCAGCGATGAGTTCTACGGCGGAATCTCCCTAGGCTGGTCGTTCTAGGACGACGTGGACTGTTACTGGCCCACCGATTTCGTCTTATATTGCGTTCCGCCTTTGTAGTCGCGTTCCAATTCCAACTTGTTATTGTTGGACGCCTTCTGGTCGACCGTCCCGGTCAGGGAGGACGCCTGCGCCTTCTTGTCATTGGATTTGCAACCCGCCGGGCTCATTCCGGCAACCGCCACCAAACCCAGAACAACCGCTCCGCTGATTCTACGCATCCACATGATAAACTCGCTTCCTATAACTCGTGCAACTACTTGAACGGATAAGAACCGAACCGCTCGGTTCTCTTACTAGGTTACAACGACTCTAGGGCCCCACTTCGCCGCCGTCAAGAACGGATATCATACTTTCTACCGCGTGAGGGCCTTACGCGCCTTGTGCGCAATACTAATCTGTATTATCGGCGGTTGTAGCGCTCGCTTGCCTGAAAAATGGCTTGAGGGCCAACCGTTGACACCCGTGGCTGCTTTGGCGGGAGATCGCACCGCAAGGGACTTGGAACGCCGTTTTGGCGGAATTCACGACGATCCCTCGGCCATCCACCGCATGCAACGCATTGCCGATCGCCTCGGAATCGAAGAGGTTGCGACGCACCATGCCATCGCACTGAGATTCGAACTCCTGGCAACAAATCACCTCGGCGCGTATTCGCTGCCCGATGGTCGCGTCTACATCACTTGTGGTCTTTACGATAAGCTGCACACGGATGACTCATTGGCGGCCGTTCTCGCCCATGAAGCCGCCCACATCCGCACCCAAGACGGGGATCATCCGCTTCGTTCCGAGCGAGATGGCCTCGCTCGGGAAATGGCGGCGGATCGTTATGCCATCGAACGATTGGTCAAAGCCGAATACCAACCGGCATCGATGATCGAGGTTTTGGAAATCACCCGGGCGGAACAAAAGCCCGGTTGCTGCGAAAAGCGAATTTTCAGTTTACGAAGTCTCCTAGCGGATTAGCCCTTTGGTTCCTTACGCTTCGATACACCCGAAAAATGGGTCGCCACCGCATTCAAGGACTTTCGATCGCGGCGGCGGGTCGCGGTTGATTCAGTTGCCGTTCACGACACTGGGCGGCGGCGAGTAGCGTCATGAAGACGACGCCCAATAGGACCACGCCGACCCACAGGAACACGCTTCGACTCGCCGGTCGATCCGAATTGGCCGGTCGGTCTCGCGCAGAGAAGTGCGTGGATTCGACCGCCGCGCGCAAAGCCGTCCATTCCGGCGAAGGAACTTCAGAGGGTTCCTCCGGCATGGTGTCCGTGTTCGCAATCTTTTTCTCGGCGCTCTGAAAAGGAGCAACCGGCAAGGTTGTGTTCGGCGCGGAGGGGTTGGATCGAATCGGCGATTCGTTAGTGACGGAACGTGTCACCAACGGGCTCGCGGAAGATTTCGCCAAAGAACCCGCCCCTTTTGTCGTCTTATCCCACAAGAGGTGTGCACCGCAATGAGCGCACCGCGTGGCGGAAGTTATCGCGTCACCGTGGCAATGCCAGCACTTCCCAAAATAGAGGCAAACGCCGGGCGTTTCTACGGCGAAGCGCCATTGATGATCGGTGGCCGGGCCGCGAATGATGGACGTCTCCGTCAGCACCCCTCGGCGAATCTGTCGAACCAATCGTTGGAATGAAACTCCGGGGAAGGGTCGGACATGTTCGAACACATACCATGGCCCGGCATGAGCCTTCATCCGCGAGAGCATCTTCTGGCTGAGGTCCTGCCCGCAATGTCCGCAAGTCGGTTCATCGCGGCCCACCAGTTGGCCGCACGACACGCACGGTGTCCCTTGACCATGCCACACATTTCGTCCCAGAGGACTCAACGGCCCCATGCCCCTTCGAGCGGCCACTTCCAAGGGATGATCCCCGGGCGGCATGTCGGGATCGGTCAGCGGACCTATCAACGGCGGGCTTGCAGATGAGTGGTTTCCCTGATCCATATCGAAAACGCTTCTCCTCGTTGCTGATTCTAGGCCGCGTACCCCGCGTAAACAATCAATCTCGACTTCTGATCCCATCCAAGCCGCGATCTGAATTGCGAAGCCACGTTCCTGCCCATAGACTCTTATCGTCTACGCATAATTCGGACATCGACCAACGCGGTGTTGGACTGCAAGGCAAGGGAGTCGGATGAGTCAGGAACCGTCAGGAATCAAACCAGGTCGCTACGATTGTCGTGCGATCGAAACCCGTTGGCAGAAATATTGGGAGGAAAACCAATCGTTTCGGGCGATCAACCCTTCCGATTCCTCGGCGGATACTTCTCGTCCGAAGTTCTACATCCTCGATATGTTTCCCTATCCGAGCGGCGCCGGTCTCCATGTCGGACATCCGTTGGGATATTGCGCGACGGATATTGTTGCCCGTTATAAACGCATGCGTGGTTTCAATGTGCTGCACCCGATGGGGTTCGACGCCTTCGGTCTTCCTGCGGAACAATACGCCGTCGAAACCAACGTCCACCCCGCGATCACCACCCAAAAGAACATCGAAATGTATCGCCGGCAATTACGCATGTTCGGCTTTAGTTACGATTGGAAGCGCGAATTCGCCACCAGCGATCCCAAGTATTACAAGTTCACCCAGTGGATGTTCGCCCGTATGTACGACAGTTGGTACGACGCCGATTGCTCCTGGATCGATCGCGACGGTCGTTCACAATCCGGCAGGGCGAGACCGATTCGGGAACTCGTCGCCGAACTCGAATCCGGTCGATGGGGAGCGGACCCATCGCTCGCTCTTGTTCGTGATTCCCATGCGATGGGCTTCCGTCGATGGAATACCTTGACGGATAAAGAGCGTTCCGCCGCCTTGGATCGGCAGCGACTTGCTTTCCTCGACGAAGTGCCTGTCAATTGGTGCCCAGCGCTTGGCACTGTGTTGTCCAACGAAGAAGTGGATAACGAAGGCCGCTCGGAACGCGGGCGTCACCCCGTGTACCGACGACCGCTCAAACAATGGATGCTGCGCATCACCTGTTACACCGAGCGACTTCTCTCCGATTTGGAACCACTCGATTGGCCGGAACCGATCAAGCTCATGCAACGCAACTGGATCGGCAAGAGTACCGGCGCGGAAATCTTGTTCCCGCTCGCAGACCATTGGACAATAGAAAGTGGGACGTGGAAGCACAAAAAGTCGCCGACAATTGATCTCACGAAGATTCCATTGGAGCGCGCTCCCGACGCGATTCGTGTATATACCACGCGACCCGACACCGTATTCGGTGCAACCTACATGGTGATCGCTCCGGAACATCCGCTGGTCGAATCGATCGTCACGAGCGACCAGCGTGGTGCGATCCAGCAATACGTCACCACCGCGCGCCATCGCACGGAACTCGACCGCACCAATGAAACCAAGGAAAAAACAGGCGTTTTCACCGGTGCATACGCCTTCAACCCCACGACCGGCCGCCGCATACCTATCTGGATTGCGGATTACGTTCTGATGGGTTACGGTTCCGGCGCGATCATGGCTGTGCCAGGGTCAGACACTCGTGATTTCGAATTCGCCTGCAAGTTCGATCTCCCCATCGTGGCCGTGGTCAAACCGTCGGAAGATTGGATCAAAGAACGGTTGCATGGTTTGACCGACCGCATGGATGAAGTCGTGCAAAAAGCATTTGATGCCATCATGCGAGAAGTCCCCGAACACCAGGCCGAGCTCCAAATCGCCCAGGAGCGAAGCTCAGGACTTCAGGAAAAAACGCTCACCGCCATGCGCAAGGACCATCGTCTGCCTAAGTTGATTGAACACTACCTTCGCCATCCCAAATTCTGGAAAGCAGCCTTTATCGGCGAAGGACACGCCGCGAATTCTCCAGAGATGGATGGTAAAAAAAACCTCCACGCCCCTTCGATTTCCCTCAATGGCCTAACCACCATGCAAGCCAAAGTCGTCATCACCGAATGGCTCGAACGCCAAGGTTTGGGTCGTAGCAAACGGCAATACAAACTCCGCGACTGGCTCTTTAGCCGCCAACGATATTGGGGCGAACCGTTCCCTGTGCTGCATGGCGAAGACGGTCAAACGATTTTGATGAGCGACGACGAGTTGCCGTTGGAACTCCCGACCATGGCCGACTTCAAACCGACTCCTTCCGCCGATGAAGCCCACAGTCTGCCCGAACCACCTCTGGGCCGGGCCAAGGAATGGCTCACCGTTACCAGAAACGGCCGAAAATATCACCACGATTTAAACACCATGCCCAACTGGGCCGGCTCTTGTTGGTATTACCTCCGCTTCATTGACCCGGAGAACGCCAAACAGTTTTGCGATTCCGAAGCTGAAAAATATTGGATGCCGGTCGATCTCTACGTCGGCGGCGCGGAACACGCGGTTCTACATCTTCTTTATGCCAGGTTCTGGCACAAAGTGCTATTCGACTTGGGTTACGTCTCCGGTCCGGAACCGTTCATGAAGCTTTTTAATCAAGGCAAGATCCAGGGTTTTGCGTTTCGAGACTCTCGTGGAAATGTCGTCGGTCCGGACGCCGTCGAACAGCGCGGGGAAGACGACTTCGTTCTCAAGAACTCGGGCGAACCGGTCACTCGCATCGTCGCCAAGATGAGCAAATCCTTGAAAAACGTCGTCAATCCCGATGAAATCATCGCGGAATACGGGGCCGACACGTTTCGCATTTACGAGATGTACATGGGCCCCCTCGAAACCGACAAACCCTGGAACACCCGCGACGTGCCCGGTTTGTTCAAACTTTGCCAACGCATCTGGCGACTCGTGGTCAGTGAACAGACCGGCGAACTCTCCCCCGCGCTGTGCAACGATCCCCCGGACGAAGAAAATCTTCGTGCCTTGCACAAGCTGATCCAAAAAGTCGGCGAGGATATTGAGCAATTGAAACTCAACACCGCCATCGCGGCCATCTTCGATTTCGTCAACATCATGACCCCCAAGGATCGCCGTTTCCGCGCGGTCATCGAACCGTTCATCCTGACCGTCGCGCCATTCACGCCACACCTGGCCGAAGAACTTTGGAACCGCCTTGGACACAAAAAGACTCTGACCTACGAACCCTGGCCGAAGTTTGATCCCAAACTTACGCGCGATGAACAAGTCGAAGTCGGTGTTCAGATCGGCGGCAAATTGCGAGCACGGATTCTGATACCTGCGGACGCGGATGAGAAAGCGACCGAGACCGCGGCGCTGGCCGATCCCAAAGTGATGGAAGCCCTTGCAGGAAAGACGGTTCGAAAGGTCATCGTCGTGAAAGGTCGATTGGTCAACATTATCACGGGGTGACACTGCCTGGCATGTCTGTGGAAACTGAAGCCAAATTCCAAGTTGCGTCACACGATCCGATACGAGATCGCCTTCGGACCAAGGGCGCGACGTTTCTTCATCAAGTGCTCGAACGCAATCGCATTTACGATCGCCCCGATGGATCTCTTCGCAATCAAGGCTGCGGGTTGCGTTTGCGCGTCGCCGCGCGCGTGGACAACGGAGAATCCCACGCGACGATCACCTTCAAAGGCCCGGTATTGAAAGGTCCGGTCAAATCCCGCGAAGAGATTGAATTCCCAGTTCCCGCCGATGAGGCTCCCGCCCACTTCATCGAAGGTCTTGGTTTTGTCGTAGTATTGGATTACGACAAACACCGCGAAAGTTGGCTCTTTTCCAACTGCCAAATCGAACTCGATCAGCCGCCGCACATCGGCCTGTTTGTCGAAATCGAAGGTCCCGACGTTGAGACGATCGGCCGCGCGCAACGAGCTCTCGGTCTATCCGACAGCGAGTACGTAAGAGAATCCTATGTGCGACTTCTGACCCAGTACTGCGAAGACCGCGGCATCTTCCCGCGCGTCCTTCGCCAGCCGCCCAAGATGTCGTAAACGCCGCCGCCTTGCGCGGTCGATACATGAAGCAAGGAGAGCACCCAGTATGCGATGGAGCGCCAACAACCCAATCCAGCCGAACGGTCTTGTTGTTATCGCCGGATTCTTCATGGTCTTCCAATCGCATTGCGCTCCACTGAATCAATACCGCGCCGAGCGACACGTCGCCACTGGCCGGATCAAGCTTGCATCCGACGACTTGAACGACGCTCTCCTGGAATTCCAAAAGGCTATTGAACTCAACCCTCAACTGGCCGACGCCCACTCCGGACTCGGTAATCTCTATCGCCGCATGGGTGATTACGACCAGGCCATTGACTCTTACCAACAAGCCATTCGATTCAATCCGTTTTCGTTTGTCGATGCGGTGAACCTTGCCCAGGTCTATCAATTCACGGAGCGCATGGTCGAAGCTATCCGCGCTTATTTGCACGCCTGCGAACTTCGTCCGGCAGACTTCGACGTGCAACTCAGCCTCGGCGTCTGCTATCAACACACCGGCGACACGCTTCAAGCCGTCGAGCGATTTCAAAGAGCGATCGAGATCGATCCCGATCGGCCACAAGCCCATGTCAACCTCGCCGTCGCTCTCGACGCTCAAGGGAAATACTACGAAGCGATTCGGGCCTACAAAGAAGCCCTCGAACGAGACAACCGTCAGCCACAGGTTCTTGTGAACCTGGCCAAGACTTACATGAACCAAGACCGACTCAAACTCGCCCGGCACACGTTGATGGAGGCGGTCGATCTTGATCCCACGCTGGCGGCGGCGCATGAAGCGTTGGGGTATTGTCTTTTTCGCAGCCGCGATTTCGGGGCCGCCGAGCGGCGGTATTTGCGAGCGCTGGAATGTGATCGCCGTCTTCCCAACTCCCAGGCCGGTCTCGGTTCGATCTATATGCTGCGCTATTTGGAAGATGAATCGCAAGCCCAATACCGCGAGCGGGCCCTGGAGCACTGGCATCGCTCACTTGAGCTCCAACCGGACCAACCCCGCATTCGAAAGCTGATAGCCCGCTATTCCAACCGAGGCACCGAACCCGATAGCTCCCTTCTCGATGATCAGCCCCGCCCTTGACCGCTAGCGTCCCTTCATTCCGGGTAACCTGTGCCGGGCGGGCGGATAAAGTGTAACTTTCAGATGGGTTCGTTTGGTTATTTTTTTGTTTTGCGAGTGTCATCGTGTGGCACTTCTAGAAAAGCCTAGAAAATAGGGCCTTTTTGAAAGACGCCGTCTTTTGAGCATTTGTAACAGGGTTCATTGTGGGTTCTTGTTTTAAGTTAAGGCGTTATTGCGTTTCATTTTTGCGGCGCCGTATAAAGTCGCATTTTATTCTCTGTGACATTCGTTCCACCGCAAGGCACCGCCAAGCTCGCGGTTAGCAGTGCCACCCAATGGCTTCGCTCGAGGGTCGTCCTCCGCCCTTGCCTTTGGCAAGAATGGGGCACCCGGCGAAGAATGTCGGGCCGAGCCCGACCTACGATGGACCGCTCCAGGTCTGTCGCGGTTCTGACCCGGCGAGCCGGGTTTTGTTTCGGCTACCTCTCAAACCGTACATAATTATAACAATGGTTCTGGAAAAGTCAAGGGTGAATTTGGTCATCTGGTCATCAAAATGGCGAAGGGTGCCGGGTCGATGACCCGACCTACGACCCTCTCCGCCGGCAACCGCTCGCCAGAACGGCCGCGATTTCATCGCCGCCGCCAAGGCCATCCTCTGTCACCGTGACCCAACCTGCATCGCACCCGTCCTACCAACCCTCGTTTCAGACTGAGTCAGACGGTAAACAGATACGCTAGTTGAGTTGTATTTCGTCCGCTATATTCTGGTCCTTCTTTTTGACCAGAATAGGCTATTCCAACTAAAATCTTGCGTCAAATGCATAATTGCGGAGCAAAAGCCTAGAAAACTCGGGAAAAACAGAATGGGCGATACAGGACTCGAACCTGTGGCCTCCTCCTTGTAAGGGAGGCGCTCTAGCCAACTGAGCTAATCGCCCCGAGTCAGTCGCATAGGCGATTCAAGATACGCCTCCTCGACTGGTTTCGTCACCATACCACGTTTGCGGCTTTGAAGAAACTACGGCCATCGAGCCGGTAGGGATAGCGTTTTTTAAGGTTCAGAGAATAAGATGGCGTGATGGCGTTGCGAATGATCCACCGCGATCCTTAAAATGTTGGATACGGGGCCGCCAAAAAGAAACGGCGGGGGGTACCGATTCCAAAAGAGACTTGAGACCGGAGCGAGAATGGGCATTGGCGAACCGGAAACTTCCGGGCTGGATTTGAGTCGTGTACAAGCGTGGCTACAAGAGCACATGGTCGGAGTCCGACTTGTCTATCTGGAATCCACAACGAGCACGAATGATATGGCTTGGACGATTCTTGAATCCGGCAACGATGAAGGGGTTGTGGTGCTGGCCGAGGAGCAGGTATCCGGTCGAGGGCGGATGGGGAAAAAGTGGCAGTCGCTTCGAGGGGCCGGTGTCTGGTGCAGTTTCGGATGGGTGGAACGTGAAGAGGAAGAGCCAACGGCTTTGTTTGGACTGATCGGAGGGATTGCGGGCGCCGATGCGATTCGAGGGGTCACTGGAATTCCCGTGTTGCTGAAGTGGCCTAACGATCTGATGATCGAAGGTCGGAAAGTCGGGGGCATCCTGGTGGAGTCGCGGCGTCTGGCTTGGGGACCGTTGGCGTATGTCCTTGGAATCGGAATCAACTGTTTTCAAAGGGGCGATGAGTTTGGAGAAGATTTCAGGAAGCGGACAATTTCGTTGAAGCTTTGCGGAGCGCAATCCCTTGATCGAACCACCCTGGTCACGGCGATGTTGAATCAACTGTTTTGTTGGATCCGGCGGCCTCGGAATTGGGGATGTGGGGATGTAAGGCGCGAGTGGATTGCACGGGCGTTCGTTTACGACGAATTGGTGTCGTTGCATCATGGTGGGCGGATCTATCGCGGATGGATCACGGATGTTGATCCGCTGGGAGATTTGGTCGTTCGGTTGGAAGCGGGAACGTTACGCACTTTTCCGGCGCATGCAACGAGCGTGGTTCTGGAAAATCAGTCTGTTCGCTTGTAATCCGCGAATGGGGCAGGGAGCCCGTTGTTGTCGAGAAAGCAGAAGAGTCGCAAAGCCGGCCGGAGTGGAAAACAGCGGGCTCGTGTTGTTTCCACGAAACCATGTCATCCAAAAGCGTTATGGTCGCGTTCGGAAACCGGGGTGTGTTTAGCCGCCCCAAAGGAACGATCCTGTTTAGGGTCGGATGCACAAGTCAGCACGGGGTCGCGCTTGCAGGAGCTAGCCACGAATGGGATGGCACTGGGACTGGGACTTACCGGGGGCATATTTGGCGTCGTTTTGTTCAAGGGGTTGGGAGTCGTGACGCAAGCGGGCGTCGGTGCATGGACGACAGTGGTTGGGATTCTGTTGGTGGTTTGGGTCGCACTCAAGCTGCACGGCATGAAGCCAATACGTGGTGATGAGGCCATGCAGTCGCTCGCGACGATTGTGATGCTTTTTCTAGCAGGGGCGGCGGTGTTTGGCGGTAGACTGTTTGTGGCGTTGGCCAGGTGGGGTCACACCGTGGCACTAGAAAACTTCGTGTGGTCTGATGGGCCGGCGGCGTTGTTGTATGTTGGATTGGGTTGCATCGGGGCGGCGATTCCATTCGGGTTGATGGGTTTGGCCACGGTTTTTTTGTGTCGGATTTCTCGTCCGAAAGCCCGGTGGGACATGGTCATGCTTGGGGTCGTATTCTTGGGAGTTTCAATCGGGATCGTCCTTGCGAGGAGGGCTTTGCGGGCGGGATGTTCTTTGGACGTTGTGCGGTTGGTTGCTGGATTGCCCGCGCTGTTGAGTTGCTTGGTTGGCGCTTGGTGTTGGCCGGCGACGCAAGCTTCCGCGCGAAATGAACACGGGAAGACACTCTCACCACATCCGGGAACGGCGTGAATCATGGGTCAACGACCATTCGAAATCGACGTGGACATTTGCAAGGCATGGACACCGCCGACTTGGGTGTACACCGACCCCAACGTATATGAGCGGATCAAAGACCGGCTCTTTGCGCGGAGCTGGCAGTTGGTCTGCGACGCGGATCGCGTGCGCGTTCCGGGGCAAGTGTATCCGTTCACCTTACTGGAAGGGTGTCTGGATGAGCCGTTGTTGTTGGCGCGAGATCGAAGCGATCGATTGCATTGCTACTCCAATGTTTGTACACACCGCGGGCATTTGGTGTGCCACGAACCTGGCATGGAACATGGGTTGCGGTGTCGATATCACGGGCGACGGTTCAACTTGGACGGAGAGTTCGTCAGCATGCCGGAGTTCGAAGGCGTCGAAGATTTTCCGAGCGAGGCGGACAACTTGACGGCGGTTCCCTTAGGACAATGGGGACCTCTTCTCTTCGCCGGAGTCAGACCGGAGGGTTCGCTCTCGGAATGGTTGAAGCCCGTGAAGGAGCGTGTGGCGTGGATGCCTCTGGACGAGTTCCAGTTTGACCCGTCGCGGTCGCGTGATTATTTGGTTCAGGCCAACTGGGCGTTGTATTGCGAGAATTACTTGGAAGGGTTTCATATTCCCTATGTGCACATGGGATTGAACGAGGCGTTGGACTACGGGGCCTATCGAACCGAGTTGTTTGAGCATAGCAGTTTGCAGATCGGGATCGGGCAGGGCGGCGTGGATGTGTTTGATTTGCCGCGAGAATCGCCGGATTTCGGACAAAAGATCGCGGGGTATTACTTCTGGTTGTTTCCGAATCTGATGTTGAATTTTTATCCCTGGGGGTTGTCGATCAACGTCGTAAAGCCGCTGGCGGTGGATCGAACGAGAGTGAGCTTTCTCGCATATGTGTGGAAACCGGAGAAGGTCGGATCTGGTGCAGGGACAGAGTTGGATCGCGTCGAGCGCGAGGATGAGTTGGTGGTGGAGGCCGTTCAGCGAGGGGTTCGAGCTCGGCTCTATGAGCGCGGGCGATACTCCCCCAGTCGAGAAACGGGGACGCATCATTTTCATCGGATGTTGGCCGCGAGGTTGCAAGAATGAAAAAAGGGAATGAGAATTGGGACGCCGTGATGAATTGAACCCTCACTGGCGCCTCTTGACAGTGAGTTGAGGGTGAAGCCTGGGAGGCGACGTGACGGTTTGTGAAAACCAGTTCGATATAGAAGGAGTACAGTGTTGAGAAGCACAGGATTGTTAATTGGAACTGCCATACTATCGCTGATTATTGGTTGCCCCATGAATCCAGCGTCGGTGGATGATGATCTTCTGTCTTTTTCCGTTGTAGTGGGAGGCGGGTTTGGTGTGGCAGAACGCGAGGGCGATTTCACGACGTCGACAAACGACAACGTTTTCGATTGTCGATCCACATCCATGCGCGATGACCTGTTGACGCAGAATGCATTTTTCGCGGCAGCACCGAACCACAGACTGACGCTGACCGAGGCGATCGCCGGACTTTCCGTGCAGGTGATTTCGAACAGTGAAATCGTGCTTTGGATTCGCAATGGGTCGAACAACTTTTGCAACCGCGCGAACGAGAATTCGATTTCGCGGGGCTCGTGGAGCGCGGGAGATTACGACATTTTCATCGGAACGCCGGATCCGAATGAGACGATTGAATACACGTTGCGGATAACGGAATAGCGCGAAAAAACCGCTACCGTGGTCGGCTATTTGGCAGCCCATCTTGGCGGGCGCTTTTCGAGAAAGGCTTTCAAACCCTCTTGCCCTTCCGAAGATGCGCGGCGTTCAGAGATGCGCTTTGTCGTGATGGCTTGAACGCGATCCCAATCGACCCCGGAAATATCGCCCAACGTTTGTTTATACGTGGCCATCGCTTCCGGCCCGTTGGCTTTGATGAGATCGACTTGACGATCGATCCAAGCATCCATTTCAACTTCCTTGGCAACGACTTCGTGGACGAGGCCGATTCGCTTAGCCTCCTGGGCGTTGAATTTCTCGGCGGTGATGCCATATCGCCGCATGTGGCTCATGCCGATTTTTTCCAAAACATAGGGCCCAATCACGGCCGGGAGGATGCCGAGTTTGACTTCGCTGAGACAGAAGACGGCGGAATCGAGGGCGATGGCGAGGTCGCACGCGGCGGTGAGTCCTACGCCGCCCCCGTAGGCCGCTCCGTGTACGCGGGCGATGACGGGCTTGGGACATTCACGAATCGCTCGCAGCATGTTGGCCATCGCGTTGGCGTCGGCCAGGTTCTCTTCGAACGAATACCCGACCATTTTTTTCATCCAATGGATGTCTCCACCGGCGGAAAAGGATTTTCCTTCACCGGAGAGAATGACGGCCCGCACATCCTCGCGCTGTCCCATTTCCTCAAACGCGGCTTTGATCTCGGCGATCATGACCTCGTTGAAGGCGTTGTGAATCTCGGGGCGGGAGAGGGTGATCTCTCCGATTTCAGCCTTTACACATTGCGAAATTAGCTTATTCATAGGAGGAATCTTTTTCAAGTGCTCCAAATACTCGGAGATACTTTTTTCAGTCTATGTAAGGAGTCCGTCTTGAACTTTCGGAGTTTGAACAAGGGGCCAATCGGCATTCAGTTCCCAAAGCCTATTGATGAAATCAGCGGCACCGTCTAGGTCGGGGAACAAGCTCATTCGGTTGATGTTCATCTTGTTTAAGAACTTCAGGCATCCGATCCGGTCCCCATTTGGGATGACAATTCTCTCCAATTTGGTTTTGGCGTTTGCGGGCCTCGGATCAATCTTTTGTGGGTCGTCCGGGAAGTTCTTCCGCACGATCGTCTCCAAATCTGAATCTTGTGGCATTCTCAGAAACATGCTTCCTTGGCTTGCAAATCGATACCCCACTTCCCCTTGTGGAACGATCACCTCAAGGCCAAGTTTCTCAACGATCCAGTTGGTCTGAGTAAACACCCATACGGCACGCGCGGGCGGTTCGACCCATTGGCCAGACATATCACGGCATTCCTTCTCTTCAAATGCAAAGTAAAGCGCAACAAAGGGTGACCAGGTCCAATCCAGCATGGGAGTCGCCAGTCCATGTTGCTGACCCAATATCCACAACTTTTTTCTGTCAAGATCGCCCAAGCTGATTCCTCGAAGTCCGCGTGCGGCGTTCCTGATCCCTTCTAGTTGCATTTCGGCGGTCACTGGAGGGCACTTTGAAGTATGTGTTTTTCCATCCCATCCGCGAACAGTAGTCGTCGGGTATTTACGCATTAACCGATCAAGCGTCGACCTCACTGGCCAGTCCGCGTGGGCCTGTCCGCGATAGAGTAGCCCGGGGGAATCCGAATGTTTCTCATCGATGTATTTGATGAAATCGCGCCAGGAATCCAGCGGTGTCTCATTGACGCCGTCTTTATACGTCGATTGTTTCATTAAATCCCCATCGGAATCCATCGTCGCCGAAGTTCAGAAAGCGCAACGTTCTCATCACGTTACACACTATTCTTCCGCCTCCTTGAGAATCGCCTCAATCTGTTGAAGCAGGCTTGGTAATGACTCTTGGATAACATGCCACACCTGCTCATCGTCAATCAAATCGTAGCCGTGGCTCAAGACGTTTCGAAACGCGATGATCTGTGAATAATGGGAAATGCGCTCGATGATCGCTTTGTCGACCTTTACGATTCGATTGACCGCTTCACCGATGATCTCGAAATTCCTTTCAATGGCCTGCCTCCGCATTCGGTCGCTCTGATAGCTGGAAAGCGGAAGATCGCGTACCGCCTCCAGAATGAAGCAGATCGCATCCTGAATGTCCCCAAGAAGTTTACGCGTTTTTTTGTGCATACAAGAGTCGTCGAGTTTGATTGACCGCCCCGGCAAATAAGGCGTTCTTTATCGCGCCGGACATTACGAGATCCACTTGGCGTCCCAGCATCGCTTCGAATTGGGACTTGAGTTCAAAATAACGAGAAAGCCAGGGGCCTAAGCTATAATTCGGCTCGAACTCCACAAGAAAATCCACGTCGCTCTTTTCAGGATCGAATTCACCATTCGCCGCGGAGCCGAAAACCTCCAGTCTGGCCACATGGAACTGTCGGCACAGTTGCTCAATCCCTTCGCGGTTGTCTTCGATCAAGGAAATCATGAGTCTGCCGATCGGAAAACGAAAGCCCCACAAATCACCACCAACACTGCAACGGCGGCTACCCCGGAGATGGTCAGGGCTGGAACCGGACTGGGACCCGCGGCCTGCGGTGTAAACGTCAGAAACGTCGGCTGTTGCATCGGAAATCCGGGAGCCAGTTCGCTCAAAAAATCACCCGTTTGACCATCGAAGCGATAGATGGTGCTATGAGACGGACTGCTATCGCTTACAAACAGGTCGCCATCCGGGCCAAAGACGGCGTCGAAGGGGGATTGCAGCGTTGGATCATCGGCAAACACACCAAGGTACGCGCCGGACTGACCATCAAATCGCAAAACCCCGCTCGTGGGCGAAGAGGCCACGACGTACAGATCGCCACTTGGGCCAAAAGTAAGCCCGCGCGGTCCCATTAATTGGGGCGCGGACGCAAACACCCCCATGTAGCTCCCGTTCTGACCGTCATAACGCAGCACAGCGTTCATATCGATCGCGGCTACATAGAGATTCCCATCCGGGCCGAAAGACACGTCCATCGGGCCATTCAACGGTGGTGGCGATACAAACACGTTCAAGAACGTGCCTGTTGTCGCATCGAATCGAGCCACGTTATCTGTCTGCAGCGAAGCTACGTACAGCTTGCCGTCAGACCCAAACGCCAAACCCTCTGGATGTCCAAGCGAAATATCCGTGATCGTGTTCAAGAGAGCCCCGCTTTGACCGTGGTAACGAAGAACCGCGTTCGAGTCGGTGCTACTCACATACAAATGACCATCGGGCCCAAAGGAGATGCCCCGGGGATTGTCCAACGGCGAACCGGCGGTCAGCTCGCCCAAGAACTCACCCGTGTTGGGATCAAATCGAAAGACGGAATTCGCGCCCGCGCTGGCCACCAAAAGGTCGAAACCAAACACCGATGTCGCCGCGCCGAATAATATGATCCCGACGCCCAACGAAGCCCAACAAAAAACGAGATTTGTATTTTTTCCAGCCGATCGATTCATGCGACACATTGTAATCAAAAGCCATGTGACGATACAATACGGATTCACGCTGAACACCGTTCGTCACATCCGGAACACGCCCACTCGTCTTTCTGGGAACGGCCCATTCAACGACGCCGCGATGCCCAATCCGAGCACCATCCGCGTATCCACCGGGTCGATGATCCCATCATCCCACAAACGCGCCGTGCTGTAATAGGCGCTACTTTCTTCCGTATATTTCTGCAAAGTCGGGCTCTTTGCGCCGGCGGCGGACTTCTTTCAACATGGTGCTTTCATGGATCATGGGTTTTGTCGTCTGAATCCGTTCATCGATACGGTCATCTCATCGGGGCACGAATCCAGCAGGCAGTACAATGGTGTTTCTGAGCCGCTTTCAATCTCATCCACTCTCGCCCCCTTATACATTTTTGCGATCCTACTGCCATCGTACTTGTACCTCTCGTCAAAGAGTCCTCGGAATAACCCTTCCGGCAACGGAATCCTCGCCCCGGGGTTTTCGCAAACAACGAGTCGGGTGGCGTTTTTAACCGCTGGCGGATCAGACATGAAAACTTCACCAACGGCAATCACTTCTTCGTATCCCACAAAACTGCGGCCGAGGGCTTGCTGTTTCCTTTGCAACTCGTGTTCGAGTTTTGCCTCGAAAATCTGATCGCGAAGTCGAGCTCGCTCCAGAATAATGATCGAGCTAATGGTCGTATTCTGAAACGTACGCTGTTTATAGTCGACCATCTTCCCTCGTTGTCCAAAAACACTTTTCGTTGAACCAGGAATCACTTCGAAGCTCGACGTGTCAATACCCCATGAGATTCCGGCGTCTCCAAACATCGCCGAAAACACTTCAATGGGTATCAGTATGGTATCCAAGTCTCCCGCATTAAAGAGTACAAGCGAGCAACAAGAATCCTTCAACATCCTGAACTTCCTTCTTGCCTCGTTGATCTCATCGCGAATTCCCGCATAAGAATCGAAACAAGTGGCGCCAACCTGTGGCTGGCTTGTGCCATGCCGCTCCTTGACTTCGAAGAAGAACTGATGATCGTCGAATCTGACGCGGAAGTCCGGTCTTTTTCTTGATTCAGATAGTGCGGGCTCGAATTCGAATTGATAACCGCCATCCTGCAAGTATCGCTCGAAAAGAATTTCGGATTCTGTTCTTGATGTTGATTGGTTCATTACAATTTCTTGGTGTGGCGATTTAACCGATCATCAAGTAGCTCGCCGCCGGATCCCGGTCGAACGCCCTTATCTTTTCGGCGCTGTTTCGGATGGCCGTTTCAATCCGTTTCGTGGACACGTTTCCAAGCCTCACCCAGATCACTTTGGGAGGATGTCCAAAAGCGAAACTTCGCTGGTGAAAATCCTCGTCTTTGGAAATGATGGCAAATCCATTTGCCGCTACGAACTCCCAAACCGCTTTATCTTCGCTGCACTCCAGTCCAACATCTCGAACATGGACCGAATCGGGAAACAAGTCCGCCAACGAAGCCGCGAGTCTGTGGGACAGATTCTCGTCAAAAAGAAGCTTCAAGCCGGGATGCTCATGAATCGCCGCTCTCGCTCGGCGGCGAAAATCAAACACGCTCGAATGTCTTCCTTCGTTAGTTCCGGAAAATCACTGATGATCTGCTCTTCGGTCATTCCCGATGCGAGATATTCGAGAACATCGTAAACGGTCATGCGCAACCCGCGAATGCAAGGTTTTCCACCACGTTTTCCCGGCTCGATCGTGATGATTCCTTGTAAGTTCATACTGTCATGCTAACCTCAAGTTGGTAGAACGACAAGGAATTGGGCGGAAGTATTTCGTGAGTTCATCAATCGAGATATACTTTTACATCCTGAACACGCCCACTCGTCTTTCTGGGAACGGCCCATTCAACGATACCGCGATGCCCAGACCGAGCACCATCCGCGTATCCACCGGGTCGATGATCCCATCATCCCACAAACGCGCCGTGCTGTAATAGGCGCTACTTTCTTCCGTATATTTCTGCAAAGTCGGGCTCTTGAATTCTTCTTCCTCGGCAGGTGTCATGGCCTTGCCACCGCTCGCCGCGATCTGATCCTTCTTCACGGTGAGCAGCACATTGGCCGCTTGCTCGCCGCCCATGACCGAAATCCTTGCGTTGGGCCACATCCACAACATTCGCGGTTGATACGCCCGACCGCACATGCCGTAATTCCCCGCCCCGTAGGAACCACCGATGATGACCGTGAATTTCGGCACCGACGCATTCGAAACCGCCGCGACCATCTTCGCCCCGTCCTTGGCAATTCCTCCGGCTTCGAATTGCCTGCCCACCATGAATCCGGTGATGTTTTGCAGGAATACGACCGGTACGCCGCGCTGACTGCACATCTCGATGAAGTGCGTAGCTTTCAACGCGCTTTCCGAAAACAGCACCCCATTGTTGGCCAGAATGCCCACGGGGTAGCCCCAAATGTGCGAGAAACCGCAAACCAACGTTGTGCCGTAAAGGGCCTTGAACTCATGAAACCTGCTGCCGTCGACAATACGCGCGATGATCTCTCGCACGTTATACGGTTTGCGAATGTCCTTCTGAATGATGCCGTAAATCTCCTTCGGATCGTGTGCGGGGTCTTCGGGCGAACGAACGTCCAAGTGCGTCTTCGGTCTGGTATTAAGATGTTCGACGATGTGCCGGGCGATGGCCAACGCGTCTTCGTCATTTTCCGCACAATGGTCGGCCACTCCCGACGTTCGACAATGAACCTCCGCCCCGCCGAGGTCTTCCGCTGAGACCTCTTCGCCGGTAGCTGCTTTCACCAACGGCGGACCGCCGAGAAAAATTGTTCCCTGCTTGCGAACGATCACCGTCTCATCGCTCATGGCCGGAACATACGCCCCGCCCGCGGTACACGAACCCATCACCACCGCGACTTGCGGAATGCCAAGCGCTGACATCTTCGCCTGGTTGTAGAAAATCCGACCGAAGTGCTCTCGATCCGGAAACACATCCGCCTGTAACGGCAAAAACGCCCCGCCCGAATCAACGAGATAAATACACGGCAAATGGTTTTCTTGTGCAATCTCTTGCGCGCGAAGGTGCTTCTTCACCGTGATCGGATAGTACGTTCCACCCTTGACCGTCGCATCGTTGGCGATGATCAAACACTCTCGCCCGCTCACCCGACCGATCCCCGTGACCATCCCCGCCCCCGGTGCATCCCCCTCATACAACTCCCAACCCGCCAACGCGCTGAATTCCAAAAACGGCGCGTCCGGATCGAGTAATCGCTCGACACGATCCCGCACGAAGAGCTTCCCGCGATTCGTGTGCTTCTCGACCGCGACCTTCCCGCCGCCTTGCTTAACAGATTTCAGCCGCTCCCGCATCTCCGCCACCAACCCCTCCATATGCGCGGAGTTCTCCCGAAACGTGGAATCCGTTGTATTAATATTCGTTTGTATAATATCCATAGTCAGCGGTATTATAGAGCGTCCCTGATACGGCGCAAGGCCCACGGACCGATTAGTCTCGTAGGGCAGGTCATTGACCTGCCACTTTCTGAGCCGCGCCCGTGAGGGGGCGGTCCTTGGCGAGCCGCGGGCAATTCAATCCCGGCTTGCCGGGGGCCCGCGCGACCCCGTTCTGATCCGAGCCGCGACCATGAAAGGAGCAAGAAACAAAATGAACCATCAAGACCCCGATTTCAAATGGCTCGCCGAACACAGCCTCGAGATTTTCGAAAAATATGCCGGCAAATGGATCGCGGTAAGCGGAAGCAAGGTCGTGGCCGTTGGCGACACGGCCACGGAAGTAGACAAGCTCGCACGCGAAGCCGTGCACGATGCTCCCTTCTTTCTCGAAGCCATCGACGCCAACGCCGACGTGATTTACGCTTCTTCATGACCGCCAGTTGGGTGGCATGTCCGCCCCGAGCCGGACATGTCCCGTTTGCATGTCTGGACTTGACCAAACAATCCGCTGCACGTCGCAATTCAAGTACCCACTTGTTGAAACACCGAATTTCGCCAATAATTGTCGCTCCAATGAACAATCTCTACTTTGCACCCCTTGATCAGATCACGTTTGGCGACGTGCTCGAGTTCTGCAAGCTTGGGCACCGGGAGAACCGCCGCCTCGAATACAAAGAGGATTTCTCCGGTAAGGATCGAGCGAAGCAGATCGCAAAAACTCTGTGCGCCTTTGCAAACTCCGACGGGGGATTATTCATTCTCGGCGTCCGAGAAGACAAGGACTCACGGAAACCCCACGACCAACCGAACGGCGCGGATTTGGGTGACAAACCTCGCGATGCAGTCCTGACCGCGTGCGCCCAGCACGTATTCCCCCCAATGAATCCTGAAATCTCTGAGTTTCTGGCAAATCCTGACAACCCCAGTCTCGGATTCCTCGTTATGCGAATCCAGCCTTCGAGAGATGTCCACACTGTCGAAGACGGAACGGGAATCTATGTCCGAACCGGCGATCATTCCGAACATGTCCGTGCTACTTATCCAATGATCGAACACCTCAGTGCCAAGCGAAAACACCTTGTAGACATTCAAGAGCAGCGGTGCGTGAATGCCGTCTCTCGCCTCAAATCCGGTGCAGGCGAATGGACAAAGCAAGGGACCCTATGGATCACGATCGGGCCGGAAATGATCTACGATCCACTCATCGAACTCCGCGAACTCTCCCAGGTTGCTGCCGCCTGCAAGGCACGATCGAAAGAATTCAACCGGGAAATCCCCTTCCAGTCAGACTACGACACCCGTTCAATTACTGATGGCCTCTATGAAATTGATGACAAAAAGAGAGTGGCGGGACTGCTTGATCGGTTTGGAAATATCGTGTTCAGTACCAGGATGTCCCGACCAATTAAGGCTAGCTCATTTAGTATCTTCGATGATGAAGAAAAATGGAAACGGGCGATCTTCAGTTCAGTCGACGGCCCTTCTGTAAACGCCACACATTCCAGTGGAATAGCTGAATTGATGTCCGCCGCGATTGATTGTGCCCAAAAACTATATGTGGAGAAAGGGTGCGCAGGACTGATTGCGTTGCGGTTTCGGTTTTCGGGAATTCGAGACACCGTCATGTTTGAGTCGACTCATCCTGGTTCGGGACCACTCTGTCATGCACATCTTGACGACGAAATCGAAGTTGCAGAAACGCTGCCGGTTTCTGAACTGAGGGATGAAGGAGACAGTGTAGTTTTCCGACTTCTCGACCGTCTTCTTTGGAACTGGGGCTGCAAGGATACCGAAAACGTGACTCCCTATGTATTCGAAAACTTCGAAATGAGCAAGCACGGCAAAGATGATTGCGAGTGCAAGAGAGGAAAAAAACCCAAAAACCAAGCGAAATGCTTCCAATGCCGCAAGTCTGACAGTTGACTTGATCAGCCTCTGGCATGCCTCACGCTTGCATCACCATGTCCGACCCCGTAGGGGGTCAAGGGCTGTAGCCACGGGTGGAGTTCGCCGGAGGCGAACGGAACCCGTGGAAATCCACGCCCCTATTTCCCCGTCCCCCCTGGACAGGGGGGACCACAGGGGGGTCGTCACCAATAGTGCCACAACATGACATCCACGCGTGCCACTTCTCTTGAGCAGTGACATCCGTA